>JAMCZI010000024.1 GCA_023485545.1 Candidatus Martarchaeota archaeon | reverse complement strand
TATAGTCAGGCGCATATCGACTGACTCGAGCTTCTCGCTTATATCATTAAGCGCGTCATCCTTCTTTGTTTCCACTATAGCTCCGCCGACCTGGTAGTATATCTTGCCTTCAGCGGATTTTACCCTTTTTTGCGCTTCGGTGAGCTCGCTTTTCTGCTGCTGGAACTGGGCCTTTTGCAATGCCAACGACTGAAGCTTCTCCTGCGCCAACTGGTAATCCCTTGTCAGTTTCTCCACTTTGCTTTCCTCCATCAAATCACTTAATTATCTATCTATTTCTGCGAAAACGACGTCAAGGCTGCCTATTATAGAGAACAGGTCAGCAAACTTAGCACCTTTTGCAAGCTTGGGCAGCAGAGACAGGTTTATGTATGCCGGACTGCGCATCCCTATCCTGTACGGCTTCTGCTTGTCTGGCACCAGATATATGATACCTTCCCCCCTTGGAAGCTCGCGCGAGATTATTACAGGATCTGGCTTTGCGGGCTGACCTATAAGTTTTACCTTTGCTCCTGCAACACTTCCCCCGGGCATTAAATCTAGTGTTTGCTTTATTATCTTTATACTTTCTAGCATCTCGTCGTATCTTACCCTGTAGCGGTCGAAAGCGTCCCCATGTGTACCGCGAGGCACATTGAACTTCAACTTATCGTATATGTAGTATGGAGAGGACTTCCTGACATCGTATTCCACGCCCGAAGCTCGCAGGACCGGACCTGACGCGCCGTATGCTATCGCATCTTCTTTTGACAGCACCCCGACACCCTTGGTTCTTGAAACAAAGAAGTTGTTGTTGTCAAGCAGGCTCCTGTATTTTGGTATCCTCTCGCTGAGATAGTCGAGCAGTGAATACGCACGCTCCTTGAAGTCTTCCGGCAATTCCCCGTTTAGGCCGCCTATGCGCATGTTCACATAGAACATCCTGCTTCCTGATACATCCTCAAGAAACTTTATCACTTTTGCCCTCTCCCTGAACGCCCACATAAAAATAGTGAACATTTGCCCAAGGTCGTTCGCAAAAGTTCCTAGCCACAGAAGGTGGCTTGCTATCCGCTGAAATTCCAAAAGTATAACTCTTGCGTACTGTGCATTTTCCAGTACAGTGGCACCGGTGGCTTTCTCTACCGAGCTTACATACAATTCGTCCCAGCCCATTGGAGCGACGTAATCAAGTTTCTCAGTGTATGAAGGATTTTGCATGTACATCCTTGTCTCCATAAGCTTCTCTACGCCGCGGTGAAGGAATCCTATGTGTGGTTCAACGCTATCGATCGTGTCGCCATTAACATATGCCACTACACGCAGGACCCCATGCGTGCTTGGGTGTATAGGCCCTATGTTTATGCGCATGTTTGGCATGATTTCACCGTTTGTGGTACTCTTTGCCCCATTCAAAGCTTTTCAAAAGCGGGAACCCGTCGCCGTTCCATTCCTCTAGAAGAAGACGGCGCGTTTTTCTGCCCTCTATCTTTATGCCGAACATTTCGGATATTTCGCGCTCGTACCAATCAGCAGCGGGAAAAAGATTCATCACCGATTCAACTGATGGCCTTTCGCTTTCAGATTTTTTAATGGATACCTTAACAACCTCATCTACATTCGATTCAATGTTGGCAAGCAGGTACACTACTTCCATGTGGTCAGGAGCGTCCACTGCGGTTATGTACTTCAGATAGCGATAACCTTTAGATTTCAGCTCTTCTAATGTTTTCAGTAAGGCTTCTTTCTGTATCTCCTGCAACTTTACCACCTACTTTATCCTGTAGCTTCATAAGGGCCCCGAAAAGGTTTTCGGGCTTCGGGGGGCAACCTATAGCGTAGACGTCAACAGGGAGCACCTGGTCTATCCCTTTCATTATATTGTAGCTTTCATACCATGGACCCCCAGAAGTGGCGCATTCGCCGAATGCAACCACGTATTTGGGGCTGGCCATCTGCTCATAGAGCCTTTTTACGCGCGGAACCATAGACTTTGTTACCCACCCGGCGACTATCATTACATCGCATTGGCGTGGAGTTCCGCGGAAGAGTAGGTAGCCTTTTCTCTCCGCGTCTATCCTTGATGATCCGAAATCCATTAGCTCCATAGCACAGCATGCAAGCCCGAATTGCAGCGGCCACATGGAATTTGCCCTGCTCCAGCGTACCAGATCCTTCGAGAACGCCTTTATAGCCTCTTCAAGCTTTGTGAACATGACGCTAGGGGTCTGCTTGTATTTCTTGAGGGAATTTTGCGTAAGCTCAGTCATTTCCTTCTCCGCATTAAATAGCTCCTCATCCGTGTATGGGCGTTCAGACATTTTTACCACTTATCATCTTATATCCTATAAGAGCTAGGACAGCACTCAGTGCAAGAATTCCCATGGATCCGATGGCTGCGCTCTGAGAACCTATTCTTGCCGTCGGGGCCCAGAAAATCATGTATACTGCGATTATTTCAAAAGGGAGGAAAAGCGCGAAATAAGGGAGGTATTCGTTGTCGAGGTCCCTGCTGCTCCCTATGCTCTTCTCTCCGCTTTCATACGGTGAATTCTTTACAGGATTGCCGGAGGTCTTTACGCGCAAGAGCTTTGAAGTAAGAAGAAATGAGAAAGGCACAAGTAGGCCGAATAGTATGAACAGCACTGCTGCGATATAATCATAGAGCATCGACTGACCGATTATTAATAAGAATAAAAACTTATATACTGTTGCTGCATTACCTTGAAGGGACAGAAATTACAGCGCTTTCTGAATCTTCTGGGGAGCACCGGACTTTCTTTTCAACCAAGCATTTTTTGCACCGATAGGTAAGTTCAGTGTAGGTGCGCATGTATATCCTGCGCACTGGTACCATTACACCCATGCATTCGGACTGCCTGTCTCCCGGATTTATGTCTACATGAAGGCTGTACAAACATACTGGACAGTGATCGGTGTAGCCGTTGCCTTTGACTTTTGCACCGCAATTTAAACATGTGAAGTCTTCGTACTTTCTTATAAAGTTGCGCATTATACCTTTTTTTAATCTTTTGATATAAATTACTTTATGATTCTTTTTGCATACTCTCAAAAAGACCAGGTATCCCTTTGGGCAGGAGAAGCCTTAAAAAAGATAGGCAACTTTGCCGCCAAAGGTAACTTTGAAGGGGCACGGACATATGTGTCAAGTGAGAGCATGCTTGCAGAAAGTGTGGCCGCTAACATAAACTCCGAATTCCTCGACGACATGAAAACCCCGGAGTGTATAATTTTCTTGAGTGCGCATTCGAGCGCAAGAGGCATTGAATCGTTCACAGTCCATTCCGAAGGAAATTGGGGAAGCGAGGCGGCATTGGGGAGCAAAGGCAGATCGCTGAGCGTAGCTGCTCCGTTGCATATGCTGAAACTTGCTAGGATAATAGGAAATTCTGAGAGGGGAGGGTCAAACTTTGTCTACGAGGCGACGCACCACGGTCCATTGTTGAGCACGCCGTCGCTGTTCATGGAGTTTGGAGGAGGGGAAAGTGCTAAAATGAAGAAACATAAAGCCGAAATGCTTGCCGACTACGCGTATAGGATTCTTGATGCTGACGACTACCATGAAAAGATCGTAGTGGGAATAGGAGGACAGCACTATTCGGAGAAATTCACGCGGCTGGCACTTTCTAAGGGGTATGCCTTCGCGCACATAATGCCGAAATACTATTGCTCCGAAGTAGAAATGCTGGAGCAGGCATTTGAAAGGTCATTCCCAAAGCCGTCGGCAGCAGTTATAGAATGGAAAAGCATAAAAGCGGAGACAAGAAATTCAATTATAAAAAAGCTAAATGATATGGGTATGGAATATGAAAAAGCTTGAAATTGCAATTCTGTTCCTACTTATTGCAGTGCCACTTTCTGCATCGCAAAGCAGTCAGATTTACTGGTTTCAAACAGGAGTAAGAGCCGCCAATTCCGCTGCATTCAACAACGGCACCAGCATTTATATACAAACAGTTTACCCACAAAACATAAGTTATGGTTCCATGGCTTTTTGGGTGGGAGAAGATTTATCCAATGGCGCATTTATCCAGGAAGGCTATGAAGTGAATAACAGAAGCGGGTATTACCCGACTAACTGCACGCTTTCGGGCTGTAGTGCCAGGGAGTACATTTCAAAGGGAATCCCAGTGTGGTTCTGGGAGTACTTTCCAGGAGGTTACTCTGGCGATTCGTTCCTCGGATTTATAGGCCCAAATAACTCAGTCGGACAAAACGGAAGCTACAACAACTATACGTTTTATTCGAGCGGCAGCGAATGGCATTTCCTTTTTAATGGGAATACGATAGGCAAGATTAATCTTGGTACAGGAACATCCGGGGCAAATCCAGTTACAGCTTTCGGTGAATATGCTGACGCAATGGATAACAAATCGTATATGGTCCCCGTTGCATTCAAGGACTTACAGGTACTAAAGAATGGCACCTTTTCAGCTGTTGCAAAGGCGTATGCGTATAAGGGATATGGCAAGGGCAGTGCAATGACGCTAAACAACCCATACAATATAAGCGAGATAACCCCCTATGCCAATTATTTTAGAGTTGGGTCTGGGATACCAAACATGCAGGGCTTGCTTTGGAATACATCTGCCATTGTATCGATAAATTCCAGGTATGCAAACCTGACTACGCACAACACGTATACTTTGTTTTCTAAAATCAATATTGCTGCACCAAAAATTTTTTACATAAACGATACAGCAAGAGCCATATTTCTGGGATGGTCTGGAAAAGGGAATGGGTCGTATACTGGAAACGCCACGAGCTTTAATCTAGAAATTTACAACAATGTAAGCGAAACGGCAGAGTGGAAAGTGCAGTATCTGGTAAATGTTACAAGCGAGTATGGAAATTCGAGTGGATCTGGATGGTATTCGGCAGGGTCAGTAGCAAACATATCGTACAAACCACACATATACATAAACAGCACGACAAGGGAAGCGTTGCTGGGATGGTCTGGAAAAGGGAATGGGTCGTATACTGGAAACGCCACGAGCTTTAATGTGCGGGTTGACGGGCCTATTGATGAGAACGCTAAATGGAAAGTGCAGTATCTGGTAAATGTTACAAGCGAGTATGGAAATTCGAGTGGATCTGGATGGTATTCGGCAGGGTCAGTAGCAAACATATCCGCCCCGCAGTATTACAGCGTAGGGGGCGATATCTATGAATTCCAGTCATGGAGCGGAACTTATGATACGAGCGATACAAGCTTCAATGTTGCCTACCCCGTTAATTTACATGCTGTTTTCGAAAGGGCTTACAGGACCAAACTCGAAGCGCTTGATGGATATGGATCAAAGATAAACGTAATGGGATTTGAAATTGGCGGTAAGTTTTACAACACCAGCCCCTATCTCACAGTTGGCCAGCACCTTGTAGATTATGCGCTATACAAGAATTCGAAACTAAGCATTTCTAACACAATCAACGTTACAAGTAATAGTACGTTCTACTTCAATCTTCCTGTTTACAACATCTCAATATATGTCAGGAGCTATTTCGGAACTCCGGCAACGGGCATAGCAGAATTAGCATTTAGCAATGGGACGCACATCACAGTTCCGCTGAACGAATCTGGTGAAGTTAAACTGAAAAATGTCCCATTTGGGTTCGTTGAAGGTACAATACAGCATGATGGAATGTCTTTCAGCTTCAATGATTCCACAGGAAATGACATTTATGTGAATGTACCAGACGCGATTCTCTATATTGTGATTACGATTGGAATGCTGATGGCAATTGTGTCTTATTTCATAGGTGTTAAGGTATTCAGAAAATAGGCGGCAGGATGGAAAAAATATATTTTAGGTTTATTGAAGAGCATGGCAAACTTACTGCAATACAAAAACTGAGTTTTGAAAAACTTGAATTTGGGGGAAATTTTCTAATAACCGCGCCCACAGGATCTGGAAAAACCGAAGCTGCAGTTTTGCCGCTATTTAAGAAAATATCTGAAACTGAAGGTAGTGGGATACGCATACTCTACATAACGCCGCTGCGGTCCTTGAATAGAGACATTGTACGTAGGCTTGAAGAGATAGCTGGCACTCTAGGATTCAAGGCAGGTGCAAGGCACGGGGATACAAGCCAGTCGGAGAGAGCACGCCAGGCGAGGAAGGCACCTGAGCTGTTAGTCACAACGCCCGAGACGCTACAGAGCATATTGCCGACAAAATCAATGAGGTCGCAGATGAAAAATCTGACAGCAGTTGTTATAGATGAAGCCCATGAGTTATACCATAACAAAAGAGGTGCGCAGCTCTCAATCGCACTGGAGAGACTTGAGGAAATTTCTCCAGGATATCAGAGAGTAGGCCTGAGTGCCACTGTAGGAAACGCTGAGGCCATAATGTCGTTCTTTTCAGGAACTAAAGGATGCGAGCAGATAGAAAGCGGCGCAAGAAAGAGCATAGACATAAAGATAGATGTGAGGTCACTAGCGGATACCAAAGGGAAGGACGCTGTTGGGTCGAATGGAAGGATAGAGTTACTTGCAGAATACATAAGGAAGCATAAGTCCGTTCTCATATTCGGAAACACGAGGCATGTTGTAGAGGCCCTTGGAAGCAAACTTAAGGAGTTAGACAAGGAGCATAATCTTGGAGGGGTTGGAGTACACCACGGTTCTCTGAACAAGGAGGAGCGCATAAGGCTGGAAGAGGACTTCAAAAGCGGAAGAGTTAAGAGCGTCGTTGCTACGAGCTCTTTGGAGCTCGGAATAGATATAGGTAGCATAGACTTGGTAGTGCAGTACGGATCGCCCAGACAGGCGATACGCCTGATGCAAAGGGTGGGAAGAAGCGGCCACGGAGAACTCCTAACCGCAGAGGGTGTCATAATTCCGGCAAATCCGCTTGAAGCAGTAGAATCTGTATCAATAATAAACAACCTGAAAAGATATGATTTTGAGAGTTTCAGCCCGCAGAAAAACGCGCTCGATGTGATGATGCAGCAGATATGCGGGATTGTTTTGGATTCCGGCGGCAGGTCCACAGTGGAAGACATAACGAGGATAATCGGAAGGTCCAACATATTTGACGCTGCTAGCAAAAATGTTGTGGAACTAATCGATTTCATGGTAGGAAGAAGGCTTGTTGTAAAAGACTCAGAATATATAAGTGCAACGCCTATGACGCGAATGTTCTATTACGACCATTTGAGTTTCATATCAGACAAGAAAAAATTCAATGTGCGTAGCGTGATAGACAACAGGACCGTATCATTCCTTGACGAACAGTTTGTCACAAGCTATCTTGATGAGGGGGTCACATTTATCACAAAAGGCTTGCCGTGGAAGGTGCTAAGCATAGAAGAGGACACGATTAATGCCGAGCCGTCTTCCGACAGCAATGCTGCTGTGCCTGATTGGAGCGGAGAGGACATACCAGTTGACCGTAAGGTTGCGGGCAGGATATACAAGCTTTTTTCTGGAAACGGGGTAGACCACGAGATGTTTACCGGAAAGATTGCGCCGGTGTCCTCTTTTATAGATGCACAAAATAGAGCTTTTGTATTGGATGAAGATACCGCTTATGTAGAGAATGTTGGAGAGTATACAGTACTGCATGTGAGGCTTGGGACTCTTGCTAATGAAGCGTTAGGCAGGATAATATCGTATTTTGCAGCAGCAAAACTTGGCCATAGCATAAATTCAAGGGCTTCTCCGTATATGGTGCTTTTCGAATTGCCACAGGGATTCGACATAGCCAGCATAATAAAATTGCTTAAGCCAGACATGCTTGAAGCAACCCTGCTTAATGCGATAGAGAGAAGCGAACTTTTCCTTTACAGGTTTTCTGCAATAGCTAAGTTCTTTGGGGTGCTTGACAAGGATGCAAACGTAGGAAAGAGTATGGCGAGAAGGCTGATGCGCGTATTCAGGGGCACGCCTGTTTACAATGAGACAGTCAGGGAGCTCATGGACAATTATTTCGATCTTCCCACACTGAAGCGTTTCATTGAAAAGGTATGCTCCGGTGAGATTAGGTTTAGGGATATAAATGGTAATTCGCTAAGCCCGCTGGCGGACAATGTGATAAATTCTGCATACTACTCAAGCGAACTCATGCTCCCTGTTGCTCCGGACGATGAGATAGTGGCGTCTTTTGCGGAGTATGTGATGCACAAAAATGCGGACATGATATGTACATACTGCGGATTTGTGTTCTCAAGGACGGTGTCGGAACTAAAAGATGCCCACCTGAAACTAAAATGCCCTAGCTGCGGTAGCCCGATGCTAAGCCTGGCACAGGATAGAGATGCTGATATAATAAAGAAACGGTCGGCTGGAAGAAGGCTTTCTCCATCAGAGAAGCGCAGGCTTGCCGACATGATGGCGGTTGCCAGCTTGGTAAGCGAGTTTGGATGGAAGGCTGTCTTCACTCTTGAGACATACGGTATTGGGAAGACAGGCGCCGCACGTGTGCTAAGAATGCTTAAGACGACAGACAAATCTTTCTATCTTGAAGTTTTGGAGACACAGAGGCAGTTCATAAAGAACAGGAAATATTGGTCGATTTAGCGCTCTTTGAGTATAGAGTCGTGCTGGCTTGGCACGACCTTATACTGGGCCTTGCTAAAATTCAGAGAAAGCTCCCTTCCTGCATAATACATATTCAGAAATATTGCCATTGAGGCTATTGAAGAATGTGGCTGCGCAGTTATGCTTATGTTGAAATCGGATATCTTGTTCAACTCGGGCCTTTCCTTGTCAGTAGAAATTATTAGAAGGATATTCTTGTAAGAGCGTATAGAGTATTGCTGCTTCTGTATTGGAATACCGTATCTGGTGAGGTATACTGTTTTGTAGTTGGTCTTTGTGCTGATATAGCTTTTCCAATTAGAGACGAATTGAACTGAGAAACTGCCACCCCATCTGTTTGTCACGGAATTACAGAAACGCTTGAGCTTGGAATTCATTTCATGCGATGACGAGGTTAGCACTACAGAGGAAGCTCCGAGGGCACGTGCGGTAAGGCAGATATCCACCATGCTCTCGTATTTGGATTTCCCTATGGCTAGTACTATTATCATCCAACCGATTCAAATGCCATGGCAAAATCTATATAGGTTCTTGGTTCTGTGGTACTTCATTGGAAATGGGCATATCAGAACACTGAACGTCAACGACAGTAGCAGGGCTTGTGAGCCTCATAAGCCTTACGCCGGAGGCTGCCCTTCCAGTAACCCTTACGGACTTTATGCTGAACTGTATGGATATCCCATCAGAGCTCAGAAGCGTTGCAACAGATTCTGGACCAGCCTTGACCGATTTTACGACTTGGCTGTTTGCGCTCTTTAGCTTCATGTTTAGCACGCCAGAGCCGCCGCGCCTCTGAAGCCTATAACGTTCTAATTCTGTTACCTTGCCATATCCATCGCTGCTCACTGATAGTATCATATCGTCGTGGGTAGAAGCTGCTGCTACGATGCTCACAGCGGAGTCGCCCTTCTTGAGGCGGATTCCCCTTACTCCGTGTGCTGCTCTTGACATTGGCCTTACGTCTGTTTCGATGAATCTTATTGACTTGCCCTTTTTAGTTGATATGAATATTTCTGATTTCCCATCCGAAACGCATATGTCAGATATGGAATCGGATTCATTGAGCGGAATGGCTTTGACCCCGGTAGATCTTTGATTCATGAATTTTGCACCGCGGACGCGCTTGATTAGGCCATTCTTTGTGAGGAAAACGATGAACCTGCTTTCTATGTCGCTGGCCTTGAGTATCTTTTCAACTTTTTCCTGGCCGAGCCCTTCAAGCACATTGACCAAGGGTTTGCCGGGAGAGTATCTATCGCCCTCAGGCAAGCTGTATGCCTTGCACCAATACGCCCTGCCCCTGTCTGTGAACAGTATAAGGAGGTCCTTTGTCCTGCACTGCAGCATCTGCTTGACCATGTCGCTTTCCTTGAGATTTATTGCTATCACACCCTTGCCTCCGCGTTCCTGCTGGTGGTACAGCTTTGGATCCGTGCGCTTTGCATAGTTACTATTTGTCAGTATTATCATGGTGTCTTCGTCGTTTATCAGGTCCTCCATCCCTATGCCATCGGATTCGGTCTCCTGCAGCATTTCGGTCCTGCGCGGGCGACCATACTTTTCCTTTATGTAAGCAGATTCTTCCTTGATTACCTGGTAGATTTTTGCGGGGCTGCCGAGAAGTTCTTCGTATCCGGAGATTTTTGACTTCAGGTCCTCAAACTCTGTCCTTATCGAATTTATCTCAAGATTGGTAAGCTTGGAAAGCTTCATGTCGAGTATCGCAGCCGTCTGCTTTTCGCTCAGGCCGTATTTTGAGGTTAGGCCGTCCTTTGCCTCCCTTGAATCACGACTTTTCTTTATGAGTTCTATGACTTCCTCTATGTTTTCCAGGGCTATTATCAAGCCCTCGACAATATGCTTCCTGTCCTCTGCGACTTTGAGATCGTACTTTGTCCTGTTGGTTATTACTTCAAACCTGTGCTCAACAAATATCTTTATGAAATTCCTTATATTCAGAGTAAGAAGCCTGTTTCCTATCACTGCTATGTTTATCGCTGGAAGAGTGACCTGCATCTGTGTGTGCTTGTACAGCGAGTTTATAACATACTCTGAATTGACGTCCTTCTTTATCTCTATTACGACACGCATTCCTTCCCTACCACTTTCGTCGCGTATGTCCATTATTCCGTTGATCTTCTTGTCCCTTGCCAGCATCGCTATGGATTCGGTGAGCGAAGCCTTGTTTACAGTGTATGGTATCTCGGTTATTATCAGGCTATCCCTGCTTTTGCCTGGTTCGAAGTCGATTTTGCCCCTGAGTATTACAGACCCCCTGCCAGATATGTATGAATCGTAAAGCGATTTGCTGTAGAAAGCCTTCCCGCCAGTTGGAAAATCAGGCCCCTTTATTATCCTGAGGAGTTCTTCTATCTTTATCTCCGGCTTGTCAACGTATGCAGAAACCGCATCGCATATCTCAGCAAGATTGTGTGGCAGTATGTTTGTGGCGACACCGACCGCTATGCCCGAGGAACCATTCACGAGAGCGTTGGGAAACTTGCTGGGAAGCACGACTGGCTCCTCTTCCGTATTGTCGAAATTTGGTATGAAATGCACCGATTCCTTGTCTAGGTCCTGCAGCATCTCCTCTGCAAGCTTGGCAAGCCTTACCTCTGTGTACCTCTGAGCAGCTGGTGGATCTCCGTCTATAGAACCCATATTGCCCTGGCCTTCGACCAATGTATGGTTAAGCGTGAAGTCTTGGGCCATCCTGACCATGGTTTCGTATACTGCCACGTCGCCGTGGGGGTGGTATTTTCCTATTACTTCACCGACTATCCTTGCGCTCTTCTTCGTGGCGCTGCTATGAAGGTTGCCTAGCCGGTACATGGCGTACAGTATGCGCCTTTGCGCAGGCTTAAGGCCGTCCCTTGCATCTGGGAGCGCCCTGCCTACTATTACGCTCATAGCGTAGTCTATGTAGCTGGTCTGCATCTCCTTCTCTATGCTCGTATCTATCGTTTCGCCCATAGAAGCACCTATACGTCAAGGAAGGAAACTTCCGTAGAATGCTCTTCTAGGAACTTCCTCCTCTCTGAGACATCTGCGCCCATTAGCGTTGCAAATATCGCATCGGCCTTTTCTGCGTCTCTTATAGAGACCTTTTTCAGGACCCTTGATTTCGGATCCATAGTAGTTTCCCATAATTGCTCTGGATTCATCTCTCCAAGACCTTTGTACCTCTGCACAGCTGCGGCTTCGCCGAACTCCTTCAACGCACCCTCAAGCTCCGTGTCTGAGTATGCGTACTTTACGTGCTTGCCCTTAGAGATCTTGTAAAGCGGCGGCTGGGCTATGTAAAGATTGCCGCGTTCTATGAGAGGGCGCATGTACCTGTAAAGGAATGTCATCAGCAGCGTCCTTATGTGGCTGCCGTCGACATCTGCATCGGTGAGCAGTATTATCTTGTTGTACCTTAGCTTGTTTGGATCGAATGTCTCCCTTATGCCGGTGCCGAACGCGGCAACCATCATATGGAGTTCCTTGTTCGAGAATATCTTTTCGTCGGTAGCTTTTTCGACGTTGAGCACCTTTCCCCTGAGAGGCAGTATCGCCTGATAAAACCTGTCCCTTCCCTGCTTGCTTGAGCCTGCGGCGCTGTCCCCCTCGACTATGAATATCTCAGTCTTTTCAGGGTCGCTTTCTGTGCAGTCTGCGAGCTTGCCCGAAAGCAGCGGCCCGTCGAATATGCCCTTCTTCCTTGACAGCTCTCTTGCACGTTTCGCGGATTCGCGCGCTCTTGCTGCTCCGTAAACTTTTTCCAGTATCCTGCCGGCTTCCTGTGGATTCTCCTCGAGAAACCTGGTGAACTCCGAGTATACGATGCTGTCGACGATGCTCTTGACGGCTGAATTGCCGAGCTTCTCCTTGGTCTGGCCCTCGAATTCAGGATTCTGGAGCATTATGGATATTACACCATAGAGGCCCTCCCTAGTGTCCTCGCCTTCAAGCGGTATGTTTTCCTTCTGTTTCTTTGGGTTCCTCTGTATATAGTTAGTTATCGCTCTTGTTATCGCGGTCCTGAAGCCTGTCAGGTGTGTCCCGCCCTCAGGAGTCTTTATCTTGTTTACGAACGAAACGAGATTCTCATTGTATGCATTGACATACTGAAAAATTGCATTGACCTCTGTGCTTCCTTCGGACTTAGATATTGATACTGGATTTGATACGCTCTCCTTGTGCTCAGTTATGTATTCCAGAAAATCCATTATGCCATTCTGCGACGAGTATTTCTTTTCCTTGGGTTGCTCGCCGCGCCTATCTACAAGAGTAATCGTCACACCCTTGTTTAAGTATGACAAATCTCTGACCCGCTCCTCAATCTCTATCGTATCGAAGTTAAGCGCGCTGAATATCTCGCGGTCTGGTTTGAATTTTATCGTGGTGCCAGAGGTGCCATCGCTGTATTCACCTATCTGCTCAAGCTTTGAAACAGGGGCGCCGCGGCTGAACTCCTGACGGTATATCTTTCCTTCGCGCCTAACGGTAACCGTCGTATATTCCGAAAGCGAATTTACCACTGTAAGACCGACGCCATGAAGACCGCCGGATACTTTGTACGCCTTGTTTTCAAATTTGCCACCGGCGTGGATTGAGGTCATTATTACTTCAAGCGCCGGCTTGTTGATTTTAGGCATCATGTCGACGGGTATGCCCCTGCCATCATCGGATATTTCGGCAGTGTCGACTTCATCTTCTCGCCCAAGGATTATGGAGATGTTGTGGCAGTATCCCGCCATGGCCTCGTCTATAGAGTTGTCGAGAACCTCGTACAGAAGATGGGTAAACCCCTGGGGTCCGGTTGAGCCGATGTACATCGCGGGGCGCTTCCGGATTCCCTGTGGCCCCGAAAGAACGGTTATGTCTTTTGCAGTATACCCATTAGAATCGTTTGAGTCCATAAAACCAGTCCGCCTCTCTATAATTTATATTATTTTGTGTTTATAATACTTATGGTAAATGAGATGTAACCTCGTATTTTTGGCGGTTTTGTGAACAAAAAATATGTTCTTTTATTTTTCCTTTTGATAGGGCTTGTCGATGCAAGTTACCTGACTTTTGCACATTTTACTAATGCACAGCTATACTGCAGCAACAGCGGCATAATCAATTGCCAGGCCGTAACTACAAGCAATCTTTCGACTGTAATCGGAGTGCCTATAGCGCTGCTCGGCCTAGTGTGGTTTGTTGTTGCGATAATCTCTTTCGCTGCAGTTCCGAAACTTCTGGTGCCCTGGCAGTACTTGGGGATATTGGGGATGGTATATTCCATAAGCGGCATGGCGATACTTGGGGAGATATGTGAATATTGCTCGCTTCTGGACCTGATGCTGCTGGGCTCTGCGATAATGGTGCTTGTTTTCGGGATAGGCGTGAAAGGTAAGGCAGATGAAAAGCGTTAAGTACGTAAGGGATCCGATTTTCGGCAACATAGAGCTTTCGGAGACAGAAGCGCGCATACTTGAAACGAATGAGATGCAAAGGCTGCGGAGGATAAAGCAGCTCGGCAATGCATATCTAGTGTATCCAGGAGCCACACACAGCAGGTTCCAGCATTCGCTAGGGACCATGGAGGCTACCAAGCGCCTATCAAGGCGGCTTTTCGGCGAGGAGGTTGAGGCGCTATCGCTGGTTGGCATGCTGCATGACATAGGGCATGCACCGCTATCCCATACGCTAGACAGCCAGTACGAGCAGCATTTGGGAAAGAACCACGAGCAGATCGGCCTTGATATGATATTCGGCTCGGAAATCTGGGACATTATTTCCGGAAGCGGAGTTTCAAAAAGAGAATTCGCTGACCTGTTCTCAGGCAAGGAAAGGGGAAAGATTGTTACCGGCGCACTCGGGTCCGACAGGGTGGATTACCTTTCAAGGGATGCATATTACACAGGAGTGGCCTTGGGAATAATAGACTTCAATAGGATAATAGGAAAGACGAGACTTTACAAAAACAGCCCAGCGGTAGAGCAGGGAGGCATAGTTGGGGCAGAGTCGCTATTGATCGCAAGATACTTCATGTTCTCCTCGGTCTACACGCACCACGCTGTTGAGATAGCGAACCTCATGGCTTCCAAAGCAGCCAGTATGGCAATAGACGACGGGGCAATTGCGCCAAAGGAGCTGCATAGAATCAGCGACCAGGAGCTTGAGGGCCTGATTATAGGCTCTTCTGGCAGGAAGCTTCAGGAACGCATAAATTACAGAAAGCTTTACAAGAGGGCTGTTTATTCTGACTTGAAAGAGGGTTCAGAGGCGGGAAGGGACGAGATTGAATCCGCGCTGTCAAAGTCCGGGCTGGAGTATGAAGACTATGTGGTAACAGTGATATCTTATAAACCAGGAGGCGACATAAGTGTTGTGGCGGAGGACGGAAAGCACATAGGCAGTCTAGGCGAACTATCGCCTCTCATAAATACGCTCAATAGGGTAATGGAGGCGAAGAAGACCCTCCTTGTCGCATGCGATGAGAAAAACATAGGGAAGGTTAAAAGAGTTATAGGTAAAATCTTATAATCGCCCATAGGTGGGCCCATAGCTCAGCCTGGTCAGAGCGGCTGGCTCTTAACCAGTAGGTCGGGGGTTCAAATCCCCCTGGGCCCGTGAAGTCATGGCTGTATCCAGTCTATCTCGTAGTATTCGTATTTGCTACCTGGAAGTTCAACGCTTTTTGCCTTGTAGTATGTTACCGCAGTTTCCCTATCAGCTATAGCTATGACAAGCTCGCAGCCGCTCTCAGAAGACTGCCTTATCACTGAGGAGAGCTCGCTTCCTCCTATGTACTCCTCTTCACTCAGCGAAAGCATGGCAAGGCTAGGCTGGGCGTTTGAAGGGTTTTCCGTCGATGCACCATTCCTATGGTAGAGGTAGAAGTTTATCGGCAGTTTCTTCTTCCTGCTGCGGCCCGGTATGGCCAGTATGAACGTCTTTCGCACCGAATGGGCAACTCTTATCGCGCGCGCCCACTCCGATGTGAGCAATTTGGAATCGCGCGGAAATACGTGGAGAACATGCTTCGAGTGGAACCATTCGTTGCTTTTGTCATCAGGAAGCGCCCCAGGGAAGTAGATCCTGAAGTTAGCCCCGAACTTGAAACCAGTCTTAACTACGTAGCCCTTTGACCTCCAGTCCAGATACACGGCATACAGCTTGTAGAAATCCTTCCTGCGCGATGAGCATGTCCGGATTATGTCCTTTGGTGAAAATCCCTCTATCTGCAGCACCCCGAGGTCCATGAGGAAAACGGTCTCGTATGCGTCCAGCTTGTTTAGGCTGCCGCGCGAGGAAGCCTTGTAGTTGCCATACTGCCCAAGCCAGAACTTGCGGTATATGTCTTCCCCTGCTTCAGGATCGGCAACCACTGTTATCAGGTCGTCTTGGAAGAACGTGCCAGTCATCTTTTTTGAGGGAGGCTTGAACTTCGATGCAGGATATTTTTTGGCAGGCTCCCTGCGCTTATGCGGCTTTATCTCGAGACTTTCAGGGGTCTTCGCTATGAGCCCGCGCTCGCGCCAATCCTTGAATGTAAAATATTTTGCCATGAACTTTTTTGATGCCGCGAACTCGGAGCAAAGCGCCGAGAAGCTTAGGGGCTCTCCGCTTTCTTCGACTATGCATTCAGCTGCGCGAACATCCATAAGGTATAACGCCTCTATTATGTCGAGGTGCAGCTTCCCGCCCGCACTTTTGCCCATATAACCGTTAGACAAAACGTCCGAAGTGGACTGGTCTGCAGCAGCTATCGATTTCGACTTGCGGCTGTACACGAGCTTGAGATTTGCCATTTACCATTCGCCTTTTAACAGCGCTGCAGTAAGCTCCTCCTCTATGTATGACAGCGCTGCAGGTATTATCATTGAGTTCAGCCCCCTGCCGAAGCCCAGCGAAGGGATGCTTGACACGGTGCCCTTTACTACTGCCTGGCCCTCCAGGCCTATGTTATGCATGAATATTGCCCTGGATTCAGGTGCAAGGAGCCCCTCTTCGTACTCTTCCTCTGCTGCTGCCAGTATGCTGGACACTTCGCCGAAATCCATAGAGCGGCCCTCATCAGAGTCATAATCCAGCAAGAAAAGGGTATGCAGCCCTGCGTCGTAGTTTGACTTTAGCGCCTCGTAAAATGATACTGGCTTGTAGTGGTCGCTCCAGCGAGCTATAGTTGCAACTCTGCCAAACCTATAGAAATCAAGCATGCTTTCGCCAAGAGCGGCTGATGCTATGGAGCTTGAATGCAGCACTTTCCATTTTGCGCCTGCTGCCGCCGCCTCTTCTAGAAGCGTCTTGTGCGTTGTGGCCATCAGGGGATCGCCAGGAACTAGTACTGCTATGTCTGATTTTAGCGCCGCGAATGCTAGCGACTTTGATCCTTCCTCAAGCATGCTGCGCTGCAATGGCTCAGGCACCGTGCCTATCTGCTTACTGAATGAATCCATGCTGGATTTTGTTGTAAGGCTGGTATAGGAATCGATGTATACCTTCGATAAGGAACATATTTTTTGCGCCTCTTTCGAGAGCTCCCCTGAAATGCCCGTGCCTATGAGATACAACATCGCCGCACCGTAAACCTTGGCATCAGCTCTTTATGCCATCGGAAGTAAGCTTTATCACGCATTCGCCCTCCGGCATGTTCGGCGAATCCACAAGCCTTACTATGCGCTTCTCCTCTTTGCTCTTTCTCATGTAGAGCCTGGTAGTCGCAGCGTGCGCAACTATGTTCCCGCCTATAGGGGTAGTAGGGTCTCCGAAGAGTATGCCTGGGTTGTCCATGACCTGGTTTGTTATGTATATGGCGAGGTTGTACTTGTCGGCAAGCGTCTGCAGCCTGTGTATGTGCATATTGAGCTTTTGTTGCCTCTCGCCAAGCGCACCACGCCCCAAATACTCAGACCTGAAAAGCGATGTCATTGAGTCCACCACTATCAGCTTTATGTTGTTTTCCTGTATGAGCTTGTCGGCACGCTCAGCTGTCAGTATCTGCTGGCTGGTGGTAAGCGCACGTACGTATGCGATTTTGGAAAGCGCCTCCTTAGGGTCAAGCCCCTTGGCCTCGGCAAGTTGCATAATCCTTTCCGGCCTGAACGTGCCTTCAGTGTCTATGAAGAGTGCGCTGCCATTTATTCCG
Source organism: Candidatus Martarchaeota archaeon (assembly GCA_023485545.1). Taxonomy (GTDB): domain Archaea; phylum Micrarchaeota; class Micrarchaeia; order Micrarchaeales; family Micrarchaeaceae; genus JAJZYW01. Next base: position 28,185 of record JAMCZI010000024.1, on the reverse strand, counting down.
CCATCTTTTATTGGGAGCTGAACGTTTACACTGAGCTGGAAGCCGAGCTGCGTCTTCCCGCTGGAGAACTTGCCGTACGCTTCGGTTATCGCGTTTGTCTCGACACCTCCGCCTATCATCTCATCGAGGTCCTTGGCGCCAGTGCTTATCTTGCCTATAGCGTCACGGCGCTCGAGCACCTGTGCCCCGGTCTCGTATTCCACAGTTGTGGATTCCTGGGCAACCTGTACGGCCTTCTTGGCAGCCTCCACGCTTATACCTGCAATCTCGGAGAGCTCGTGCGGAGCCATTATGGCAACCTTGTCAAGCGAATCTATGCCATTGCTTTTGAGCTTGGCTGAAGCGGCTTCACCTATGCCCGGCAGGTCTTCGATCTCGCGGACCACCTTTTCCTTGGCCATTTTAACACGCAAAGTATTAGACATGTAATATACGGACTAAGGTTTAATAAAGATTAGCATATAGAATATCTGGACTGTATAGAAGCCATGCTTGAAGTGCTAAAAGACCGATAAGAAATAGTGCCAGCGTGTTTCCACGCTGGCAAGGCGACCAGTTCTTCACGACCTTCCTACAGTAGAGAACCCGTAATAACATATAAAATGATATATTTAAAAAACTTCCTTATTAGCGGAATTTAAACCTTGTGGTATGATGAATTTCCTTACACTTGACAGCGCTGCGATAGGAAGCGCCATTGTCCTGGCGCTGGCATTCTGGTTCATAGGAGGCAGCTACTGGGCGTTCATGATCATAGAAATGTTCATATTTTTGGCAGTTTCTGCAGTAGTCACGTGGGTCGGGACCCCATACAAGAAAAGGAAGAAGCTGTATCAGAAAAGCAGGACTGCCGAGAATGTGGTTGCCAATGGGCTTGCACCACTGATATTTGCATGCCTGATATACTTCGGCCACCTGCATTCCATAAGTTTCATAGAGTATGCTGGAATTTTTGGTTTCATAGGCAGCGTCGCTGCCATAACTGCAGACAAGTTCAGCAGTGAGCTTGGAGTGCTTGACGGCACCCCTAGAATGATATTCACGTTCAGAGAGTGCAGAAAGGGCGAGAGCGGCGGGTTGACCGCAATTGGGCTCCTTGCTGGCCTGTTCGGTGCCGCGATAATAGCTGCAACAGTTATACCGTTCATGCTTTACTTCGGAATCGCCTCTCCCAGCATTTACATCGGAGTTGCTTCGGTGCTGGTCGGAGGATTCCTTGGCACTATAGTAGATTCGGCTTTTGGATTCTTTGAAAACAAAGGATTTGGAACCAAATACACCACAAACTTCGCATGCAGCCTTATTGGAGGGATAGCAGTCATGCTCATACTATTGGCATGAATGGTGCGCCAGCCGGGATTTGAACCCGGGCCTTCGGCTTTTTCCAAGCTTTTATGGGAAGCCGATATCCTACCAGGCTAGATTACTAGCGCGCTACCTTATGTAGGAGGGGCTGCCGCCATTTTCTTCAGGGCCCTGAATGCCTTGGGAATTCATCTGCTTTTCAGCCTCCTTTATCGCATCGGCGGTATTCTTTATTATTATGTCGAGGTTGTTGGTGTCTACCTTCAGGTTTATTGCTTCGGAGAGCACCATTATTACAGCCTTGGCGGCCGATGCGTCCAGATCCATTATCTTAGTCTCGCCCATAAGGCATATGCCTGGAACCTTTTTCATCTTCGCAAACGCGAGTATCATTCCTGCAGAGCCCATTATGGTGCCGCGCGACTTTCCAATTAGTATGTCAGACTTCTTGAACCTTTCGAACACAGATGGGCTGGTAGCATTGGCGAAAACACGGGGCTTTTCAACAGACCCTTCACCCGAATTATACCCGCCTATCGTATATATGAACTTCCCGCCCAATTCGTCGACGAAAAAATCCACTATTGCCTCATTTATCTCGTACTGCGATTCCTGTGTCATAGCCTGCACGTCGCCAGTAAGCAGCACAATGTCGCTTTCGCCCTTCTGCCTCTTTATCAGGTAGAATGAATTGTTCAGGAAGCGCAGCCCTCCATTGCGCTTCATCATGATCTGCGGCGGAAAGCCGGGAGAGTACACAGTGGCTATGCGCTGCGCCTTGAATTCCCTTTTCAAGTGCCTGACCACTATCTTGCCAACGTTTCCCACGCCTGGAAAGCCAGCAATAAGTATAGGATTTTTGAGCTTAACGTCTTTGTTCTTTATTATTATTGTATTCTTCATCCAATCCCTTAAAGCTTGTTCAGTATGTTCTCCTTCTCCTTGTGCATCTTCTCCTTCTCTATTTCAATCTCTTCAGACCCTAGCAGGCTTTTTACAGCCTCGACCGCCTTCTTGACCTTTTCTTCGGCCTCTGAATAGCTCGCTCCAGAAGCGTTGAGTTTGTATTTCGGTGCACTTATGTACGTTATGCTGGCGCCGCTCTCTTCCTGGGCCTTCGCAAATACAGAGCGGAGCGTTGTTGCTCCAGACTCTGTGTTGTTTGTCTGGACGGTCATTGTGTAGGAAACTGGGTAATCCCTCTTGACATTGCTCGCCTCTATCAGCTTTATTATAGCCTCTTTGAACTTTTTTGGAAGCTTCGACGTGTCTATGTCAGCAGGGGAGTACTTTGCGGCTTCAATCAGCTTTGTATAGGTGCCGAAATCCGTGAGCATCTTGCTCTCTATAGATTCCTTGGACTGCTGCTCCTTCGCTATCTTTATTGCTTGGCTGAAAAGAGCCTTTGAGCGCTTCTCCAAGTTGAATGCACGCAGTTTGTCCTTCGATTCCTTTGGTGTAACCTTTTTGAGCGAAACGTCTATGGTGTTTCTGTTTGTATCATAGAATATGATCTTGCATACTATTTTTTGCCCTTCGTGGACGAATTCGTGTATGTTTTTTACCCATCCAGAAGAGACCTCTCTTATAGGCAGGAATACCTCTATATCGTTGTACTCCGGCAGCATGCAGTATGCCCCGAAAGGCTCAACCTTTTTTACAACAGCTATAGCTAACGAGTTGACTGCTGGCCTGTTGTACGCATTGCTGGTGGTTTTGCTGTATTCTGCCATTATTTCTTTACCTCAAGCTTCTTCTTCGTCCTTGTCCCAAATACTTTCTCAACAGTGTAATTACACACCTTGCACTTGAGTAGCGCTTTCTGCTTCTTTGATATCTTCTTCATTGTAGCTTGTCCCTTGACCTTACCTTTTATGCCCTTTCTCTTCCTGACGTTACGCCTATTGCCTATGTTCATCCCTATTCCAAAACCAGGGCCTTTGGAATATAGTTTTACGCTGTGGGCAGTATGCTTGTTGCACTTTGGGCAAAAAGTCTTAACTTCTTTTTCTATTTCCATAGTATCACTCTGCTATTTTGTGCATATACCATTATTTAGTAGAAATTCCGCATCAGATTCGTTATCTACATATATTGTATTATTCTTCATCAATGGGCCTATTTTGTTCCCAGATGGAAGTATTATTTCTGGAACTTCTTGTTTTACTTTCAATCCAGCGTTTTGCTTTTGCTGGGTTTCTAACCCATGGCCCGAAAACAGGCTTTCCTGGAATGTTTTCGAGTATGTAGCCACGGCTTTATAAAAATCCAGCTCCTCTTTAGGTAATGTCTGCTGAATAGGTTTGTTGTAAGCTACATAGGCAAGCAGCTTCTGTTTTCTTAATTCTATTATGTTTGTTAATATTTTTATTAGGTTTGTTTTAAGATCCTGGTCTTCGGATCTTTTAACATCATCGTAAAACTCCATTGCGTCATGATAAAAGTTCTTATCAACTTGCTGCAGCATGCTGCTCTTCCTTTCCTTCTGCCATGTCTGCCACAAGACATCGAACTTTATATCGTTTGCCATAGCCGGTACCCCCTACAATTCCACTATTCTGTCCTGTTTTATAATATATGATAATAATCTACAAACTAAAAGCGTTACTAACTAACAAAAATGTTTAATTTTTTAGTGGAACTCTGGGGTGCAGAAAAAATAGCGAGGGATGGATTTGAACCATCGACCTCCGGGTTATGAGCCCGGCGGGCACTCCTGACTACCCTACCTCGCTGCTTTTTAAAAATTAGCCCTTCAACAGGGCTTTGACAGAATCCTTATCCAAAGAAACAAGGCTCTTTCCGCACGAACACTTGAAGTTCACTTCAAATGCAGCATCGAAAGTGAAAACGAGTTTGTCGTTATCATAGCAAGACTTGCAGAAAAAGTAGTCGTTGCACTCTTCCTGGATTACTGTGTTGCTCTCCTTTATAGCATTCACTTGCTTTGCAAACGCCTCTGCTTTGTCTGGATTGACGTACCATGCAAAAGAAAGCCAGCCGTTAGTGTTCTTCGCGACATAATAGTTTGTAAGCCCGTAGCCCTGCATTATGTTGAGTATACGCCTTACTGCGTTTATCTTGAGCCCTAGCTGCTCTGAAATGTATTCATCCGTTCTTGGCGTAGCGAGGAGTGATATCACATCTATCGAATTTCTACTCACGTTCTTCTTCAGATACTCTGACACATCTTGATTCTCTGTGATGTACGCTATCGCCTTTTTTATCTCGCCAGGCTCCATTATTGGCGCAGCGCTAGGCGTCCTTGAAACGTGCCTGACTGTTTCAGTTACAGGCTTATCTTTTTTAATCTGCGTCTTGACGATAGAATTATAAACAGCTTTGACATTGCCTGTTGAGTGTGGTTTTCCAGGCTTTGTAATCTTTGCTGTTGCAACCTTTTTCATTGCCTTGGTTTTTGTTTTCGCGAGTATTTTTTTACTCATGTGTCCTGCAGCAACTGCGGGCTTAGCGACCTTTCTATTCGTGGCTCCTTTAGGGTGCTTTAAGCCGTGTTTTTGAACCATCACATCACTAGATTTTTTATTCTTTAGGATTTGAGATTTCATAGATACACCGCCTCGTTAAAATGCGATTATATTATTTTCCCTTAATTAATATTTATACCTTTCTGTGTATACTATGACGTGTAAGTCGAATTTCAGAAATTTTCAAGTCTATAGTCCGGAAAACCTAATCTTACGCGTCAAGTACTTCCGACCAGCATTTATAATATAAAGGATAACGAAAAAGCATTGCGCTACGATTTCATAGTGGCGCCCAAGTATTGTGTTCATATGCGAAGCGGTTCCGAGGCTTAAATATAAATATTCTTGCAGGTAAATTCTCTCTGCCCTGCATAAAGGTTTTGCAGAAGTTGATAACATGGGCATGTACAAGCACGTTAAGAGCAACATAGTATCGGGGTTCAAAACACGGTCCGAAACGTATCGCGGCCGCCTTATAAAATGGCATTCTGAACCGCCAGTAGTAAAGATAGAGAGGCCTACGAATGTAGCTAGGGCGCGCGAGCTTGGCTACAGGGCAAAGCAGGGAGTAGTGATGGTGCGCGTTCGGGTTCAAGGCGGGACCAAGCACAGGATTGCTGCAGACGGCGGAAGGAAACCCTCCAAATCAGGTAAATACTACACACGCCACAAGTCTGTGAAGCAGATAGCAGAGGAGAAGGCATCAAGGAAATTCCTCAACTGCGAAGCGCTAAATTCGTACTTCATAGGGAGTGCCGGTTCGGAAAACTATTACGAAGTAATAATGATCGACAGGAATAGCCCGTCAATAAAGTCAGACGCATCCTATTCTGTTGTTGCGAAGCAGAAAGGCCGTGCGTTTAGGGCAGTAACCCGGGAAGGAAGGCGCACCAGGGGGCTTGCGCAATGAAGGTTTACAGCGCGACGATAAGAATCAGCAAGGCGGCGGCCATCAAGTATACAGATGCAATAGGCCCAATATCCTCCTACAAGAGAAGCAAAATAAAAGTGACCGAGACCAATAAGGGGATGACCGCATTCATAAAGGCGGACGACATAACTGCGCTCATGGCGTCTTCGAACTACGTAATGAAAGCGGCGAAAGTTGCAGAAGCAGCGCTCGGAGTCAAAGTTCCACAAAAAAAGAGAAGCACATAATTTAATAACATATAAAAATTTAAGCCATTAATATTAATAAGCAACCTTTAGTCAGATTCTTCAATCTGTACACGGCTTGTTTAAAAGGTATTTTTTATGAGCAGTTCACGCCAATTTTGGCAGAGGAGAAGGGCACAGAGGCGTCTTCCAAGGCTACGCTCGGCGAACATGGCGCACGGAGAGCCAAAGGCAACCGGGATAATAGGTTTCAAGGCAGGCATGATGCAGCTTACTGTGATAGACGATTCTGAATCGCCTACAAAGCAGCGCGAAATAAACAGGGCAGTCACGATAATAGAGATACCAAAGATTGAGGTGTACGGGATAAGACTGTACAAGAGAGACAAGGTGTCAGGATACATTGAAAGTGCAGGAGAGATACTTGCTCCTGAAGTGGCGCAGCGCGCAGGAGCTAAAAACACACAGAAATCTAAGAAGGCTGATTCTGTCAATATAGAGGAATACGACGATGTTTCACTTCTAGCGGTCGCATTCCCTAAGACGACCAACACACAGCAGAATCACATCCAGAGATTCGAGATCAAGGTTGTAGGCAAGGATGCCAAGTCAAAGATGGGGTTCTGCAGCACTATGCTTGGCAAGGAGCTCAAGGCGGAAGAGGTTTTCAAGGCTGGCCAGTATGTTGACGTAGTATCGATAACAAAAGGCCACGGATGGCAGGGTGTAATAAAGAGGTTCGGCGTGCAGCGCCAGGATCATAAGGCATCGCAGAAGATCAGGCACGTGGGCACCCTGGGGGCATATAGCCAGGCAAAGGTCATGTATACTGTTCCACAGGCAGGCCAGATGGGTTTCCATTACAGAACCGAGAAGAACAAGCGCATACTAAAGATTTCGGGTGCGTCAGATGCATCTGCGGTAAACAAGAAGTCCGGATTCAAGAATTACGGTGCGGTGCGCGGCAATTTCATTGTGATAGACGGCTCTATTCCTGGGCCTGCACACAGACTGGTAAGAATAAAGGGATCGATGTCCTCGATGAGCTCCGCTACAGTCAAGGAGCCCAAGATAGGCCAAATAATCAAGTAGGTAATTTTTCATGTCAGAAGCAAACGTGTTGAATATCGAAGGAAAGGAGGTCAGGCAGGTCAAGCTCCCGGCTGCCTTTTCTGAGAAAGTTAGGGTCGACCTCATAAGGAGAGCGGTGCTTGCGGAGAGGTCCGCCCTTCTGCAGCCGCAAGGCCACTTCGTGCTCGCAGGAATGCAGACAACCGCGACATACTACGGAAAGATGAACTCATACAGATCAGGAAGGCACATGGGTCAAGCAGTGCGCCCGAAGGAGAAGCTCGGAGGGGGCCGCCAAGGAAAAGTCAGGAGGATCCCTTCCTCAGTAACAGGAAAGAGGGCACACCCGCACCAAGTGGAGAAGAAGATAATCGAGCTTATAAACAAAAGGGAGTATTCCAAGGCCGTCGCGAGCGCAGTTGCTGCAACATCATCTACGGCTTTCGCAGCCCGGCATGCAAAAGGAGTAAAACTGCCCGTCGTGTTCTCAAACGAAATAGAAGCCGTATCGGGAACGAAGGAGTTCGTTAAGATCATAGGCGCGGCAAAATTGGACCACGCGATCAAAGGCAACTCCGCAAGAACCGACAGCGGAAAGAGGCACATGTCGAGAGCCAGAAGCTACAGGAAGAGCATACTTGTCGTCGTAGGGGAGGACAAGGGCATAAAGAAGGCTGCGCGCAATGTTGCCGGAGTGGACGTATGCACTGTAAGCGAGCTAAGAGCAGAATTGCTCGCACCAGGAGGCAATCCCGGAAGGCTTACCGTATGGAGCGAGCACGCGCTCGAAAAGTGTGACGAATCAATAAGCAAACTCAGGGTTGTTTGAAATGACAGTACTCATGTATCCGATAGCAACGGAGAAATCCGTAGGCATGATAGAAAGGCAGAACACTATAGCTTATGTGGTGGCGATGACAGCCACAAAGCCAGAAATAAAGAAGGAGTTTGAAGCCCTGTTTGAGGCCAAAGTCGAAGGCATACGCACCGTAAACACGGCGGACAACCACAAGAAGGCTTTCATAAAGCTAAAGAAGGGATTCAAGGCCAGCGACATAGCAGTAAAACTGAAATTGGTGTGATAGATGGGTAAGAAGCTTAGACAGCAGAGAAGGGGCAAGGGTTCTAACGTATACCGCAAGTTGCCGAACACGTTCGACAAGGAGATAAGGTATGTTTCAGACACATCGAAGAGCCTGGCTGGCGAGGTCGTGGATTTCGTCAATTCCACTGGGCACACGGCGCCGCTCATGTCGATAATATACGATGATTTTTCAACAGGATACCTGCTTGCGCCAGAAGGCATACGGAAGGGCGAGACAGTGCACATTTGCGACGGCAAGATAAGCCTTGGCAGCGTTGTAAGGCTTCGCGACGTGCCTGAGGGTGTCCCGATATACAACATAGAGGCGAGGCCTGGCGATGGCGGAAAGTACGTGCGTGTGGCAGGATCCTCGGCGTATATAACTGCACATATGAACGGCAAGTCTTCGATAGCGATGCCGTCAAAGTCGCTCAAGCAGCTCAGCGACGAGTGCAGGGCACAGCTCGGAGTTGTCGCAGGCGGCGGAATACTAGAGCAGCCGCTGGTCAAGGCGGGCAAGAACCACTACCGCATGCACGCAATAAACAAGCTGTGGCCAAAGAACCGCGGAGTGAAGATGAACCCTGTTGACCACCCGTTCGGAGGAAAGCAGCACCACGAGGGCAAGAGCACTATGACATCAAGGAACGCGCCGCCTGGAAGAAAGGTAGGCCACATAGCGGCAAGGCGTGTCGGAAGGAAGAAGAAAGGATGATTGAATGGCAGAAAGAATAGCATACAGGGGAATGACTCCGTCAGAAATAAGCACGCTCAGCGACCAGGATTATCTGAAGATGCTGAAGTCCAGGCAGCGCAGGAGCGTAATCCGCAATTCGCTCAAGTACAGGATGCTGAGCGAGAAGATAGCTGAGCAGAAGAAATCCGGCTCCACCAAGCCTGTTAAGACACACATACGCGAAGCTGTGATACTGCCATCTTGGATAGGCATGACAATAAACGTCTACAATGGCAAGGAGTTCCAGCAGCTCACCATATCAGCAAACATGCTGGGCCATAGGCTCGGGGAGTATGCGTATTCGACAAAGCGCGTCGTGCATTCCTCGCCAGGAATAAGGGCGACAAAGGGAAGCAAGTTTACTGAGGTGAAGTGATGAATTACTCTTTCAACAGGAATCGCTCTGGCCTCGTCTTCGCAGGCCTGAATGACGTCAATGCTAGCTTCAAGGATCTTGCTGCCGTGTGCTCTGCAATACGCTACAACAGCGTCCCGCGCGCAATCGGCATACTCGACAGTGTCATAGAAGGAGGCAAGCCGATAGAGTATAAGAAATACAACAAGCACATGGGTGCAAGGCACGAGCTCGGGGGAAAGAAGGGCAGGTACCCGATAAAGTGCGCCACGCTAGTGAAGAAAGCGCTGATGAGCGCCGCAGCCAACGCTCGCAGCAAGGGCTATGAGCCTGACATGATGTACGTGGTTCATGCGGCTGCAAACAAGACCCAGATAGTCATGCGCACACCGCCGAAGGGCAGGCTGTTCGTAGTGACTGGCGGCTGGGGATATTCACCAATAAGAAGGTCTGACATAGAGCTTTCGAAGATAGAAATAGGGCTGGGCACGGGCAACGAGGAACACCTAGGTTCCGGCATGAAGGCGAGGATCAAGAAGTCGCAGGCGATAGAGGCGAAGCATCCCGCAAAGAAGGAGAAGCCAGTAATAATCCAGAAGACTAAGAAGGCCGAGCAGCCGGCAAAGCACAAGGCACACCCGGAGCTCGCCCAGAAGAACGTTGAGGCGCCGCAGCCTTCAAAACCTGAGACGGAAGAGAGCAAGTGATACGATGGCAATAGAGAAGAAATTCATAGAGGATTCGATTGTGAAGCTGAACGTCTCAAGATACTTGGGAAAGGAGCTCTCTCGCGCGGGCTTTTCAAAGGTCGACATACAGAAGACTCCGGTCCTCACAAGGATAACAGTCTACGTCCTCAACCCTGGAAGGGTGATAGGACGTGGCGGGAAGACGATAGACGCGCTTACAGACTCGATAAAGAAGAGATTCGGGATAGAAAACCCGCAGATAAGCGTCATGGAGGTTGAGAACAAATCGCTCGAACCGCTTCTGGTCGCGAAGGACATAACAATAAAGCTAGAGAAGGGCATAAACGCAAGGAAGGTTGTCCAGTTCACATTGAGGAACATAATGGAGAATGGCGCGCTCGGCGCAGAAATAATAGTCAATGGAAAGCTTGCGGCAAAGGGTGCAAGGGCAAAGTCCATAAAGAAGAATGTTGGTTACATACCTAAGGCGGGCGACGTCGTCAACCTAGTAAGGGAGGCATACGCAGTAGCGTATCCGAAATACGGGGCAATAGGCGTCAAGGTTAGGATAGTACCGCCAGGCACAAAGTTTCCGGACAGAGAGGTAAAGAAGCTTGAAATACCGAGAGCTATAACCAACGGCTGATTGCAGTGTCTGCATTGTTAACCATAATTGTTGCTTTTCTCAGCATGTTTATTCCTGGCGTGCTGTTCGCTTTTGCACTGCTCAGGAAGACCGAACTGCACATGTTTGAAATAGTGGTCATAGGCTTTTTCTTCGGGCTTCTTGCCCCTGCGACTATGACATGGATAGAATCTTACGCCATAAGTTATGTGCACGCATTCACGTTCTCACTTGGCCTTTTTGAGACAAACGTCTTGGTATTGACTATAATCGCTGCTGCGCTCGCTTATCAGCAGGGCGTATTCCAGGATCTTAAGAAGGCATATTCCAAGTCCGCAAGAAGCGGCGAGGCAAAGGAGGAGATAAACCGCATAAATGCAGACGAGGGGAATTACAGGAAAAGGCTCGCCGAGACCAGGCATAGGCTGAGGCAGTTTGAATCTGCAAAAGCTATAATAGCAAAGCACATTGATGAGGAGGAATCGCTTGCGCGAAGCCACGCAAACGAGAAGCGCGTGCTTTCCAATTTCACTGAGGAGGAAAGAAAGAAGGCGATAACTCTCCACGAAGCAGAGGAGGCAAAGCTCGCGGCCGAACACGAGCGTGAAGAGGCTACGCTGCTGCGCGACCTTGAGAACGGCCAAACGCAAAAGACAAAAAACAGGGCTCCAACCACTGCGAACAAGTGGGTGTGGATAATACTTCTGGCGCTCATGCTGCTCACATTCGCCACCAGGATGATGAGCTATATCATAACGCCTAATTTCTTCGAGTTTGACCCATACTTCGACATGCTTGACGCAAGGGCGATACTGACATACGGCTACCAGCCTTACATAACGCATGGTGCATGGCCCATAGTCAACGGAACAGTAACAAGAGTCCAACCGCTCGTTCCCTACCTTGAAGCGTACTGGTACTCGCTCGCGAACTATCTCGGGCCGCACAACGTGCATTTCAGCACGTCGCTCATGAGCTATGTTGGCGGATTCTACCCACCAATAACCGCCGCCTTGCTCGTTTTCACGATATTCATGCTTCTGTACCACGAGTACGATTACTACACCGGGCTCGCCGGCGCAGCTTTGACTGCAACGATGCCCATACTCTTTACAACATTCGTATCTGGCGAGCAGCTGCTTGAGTCATGGGGAATATTTACCCTGTTCTTCTTCTTTGCGACTTATCTCCTTGCGGTAAGGAACATGAAGAGCAACAGGCTTGCAATACTTGCAGGGATAGCATACGCATCGACATTCCTCGGTGCCCACTACTATACCGTTGATGCGGGCGTGCTAACGCTCTACATAATAATACAGGGAGTTATAGGCGTCCTCAGGCACGACATATCAAAGGACTTCTACAAGATGAACGCCATAGTGATAATCGTAATAGGCGTTTTCCTAGCTGTCTACTACCCGTATCACGCAACTCTGTCTGGAAGAATTCCGACTGTGTTGCACATACCAATAACAATAATGGGACCGATACTCGCACTACTGCTTGTGGCAATTTTCCAGTACGTGCCTGAACTCCTGAAGGACAGGAAGATATTTTTCAGGAAGCTCGATATGAAGGAAATGACATATTGGCTTGCCTTCCTCATAGTCGTCCTGGCGCTGATGCTTGCATTCACTCCTTTGGGCAAGCCTGTAAGCGCGTACATAAACCTTAGCGCCAAGTTCACCACTCCATCCACACCTCTTTTCATGACTGTTGAAGAGTTCATACCAACCGGGCTTCTTTACAATTTCGGCTCGGGAGGGTTCGGAATAATAGGCACGAACCTGTTCGGCTTTCCGATAGTCGTATGGCTGATAATGTTCCTCGGAGTCGCCCTCATCCTGATAAGCATAATATATAGGAGAAGCCAGTCTGGAATATTCTACCTCGCGATAATACTGCCGCTAGCTGTAGCAGGGTTCTCCGAGGTAAAGTACATACCGCATTTCGGTACTGCCTACATACTCCTAATAGGGATAATAATCGGTGAGCTTACGCTGCTCATAGGCAACGATTTCAAGCTTCACATGGTTGGCAGCGGGAGCGCAGCCTACCTTAAGGAAAAGCTAGCAGCATACGAGAGGGCATACTCTGAGCACAGCGGCCTGATGAAGGCCATACTCAGCGTGGTGCTCTTCTTCATTTCTTCGGTACTTGCCATACTTTTAGTGCTGTACATGCTCCTATGGAACAAGATAGAACAGAGCCAGAGGAACAAGTTCTGGGGCTTGCTTGGCCTATTTGTTGTCGTGGTGCTCGCTACTGCGATATTCTCATCGCCGATGCTCGGCGAAAGCAGCACCATAACGCAGGCCCTCTCCTCCGCATCGGTGTACTATTCAAATCCCTCTTCAGCGTGCACTACAATAAGCAGGACGTCAAGCATTGGGGCCGATCTGTACTGCAACACAGTGCCTTCCTATTGGCTAGCTGCCACATCATGGATGCGTGCGAATGTAGGACCTGCTGGCCCAAGAATACTCTCATGGTGGGACTATGGCGACTGGATAAACTGGTTCGGCAACTCACACACAGTAACAAGGGGGGATAACGCTGAGCCGCAGGAGGATCAGGCGGTGGCGGCGGGATTCGTCCTCAGTCCGAATGACAGCTTCGGACCGTCTGCGCTGGCAAACATGATGAACACCAACCAGACAAAGTATGTGGTAATGGACCAAGGGCTCATACAGAAGTGGGGTGCGCTTGATTTCCTGGCGTGCGTATATGTCAACGAGACTTCGAGAGCGTTCGCGATAGCTGAAGGGCATGCACAGTCGCCTCCAGTTCCATATGCGCTCGGTAATTCACAGTGCGAGATAGCACACGACCCGGAATACGCTTTGGTGCCCCTATCCGCAATAATACCAACATCGTCTAGTACAAGCGTAAGCTCATTCTGCTCAATATCAAACAGCACCACAGAATACGCAAGCTCATTCCTGGTAATAGGCAACAGCTTGGTAAACCAGACAGTATGCGCGGACGTTTCTAACGTCAGCAGCACTGGTGCAGTACGCATTTACAACACAAAGGGAGTTCCGATGAACGCCTATCTGGCTGGCGACAACCCGCTAGGAGAGGTCACCGGACCGAACAACCAGCCATATCTAGAATATCTGATGATATACACTCCAAACGGCAGCAACTCAACGATAACAAACGCCCCGTCGCTGTTCTATAGCTCAAACTTCTACAAGGGCTTCATACTTGGGTCACTGCCAGGTTTCAGCCAGCCATATCCTGCGAATGCAACAGGCATCAACTACATAAATGGCACATATCCAATAAGGATATTTGCGCTGGACAACTTCACAGGCAGCCTCCCGCCAAGCATTGCAAAGCCTCCTTATGTGAAGAATGATTACCAGATGCCGGATTGAACGCTACAAAACCAATAAATAGCTTGAAGTGAAATATGCAAGGGTGGGCTTGTAGCTCAGCCTGGTCAGAGCGGCGGTCTTATAAGCCGTAGGTCGAGAGTTCAAATCTCTCCAGGCCCATCATTAGAATCAGCTGTTCGCAAGCTTCCTTCCTGCGAATATCAGCAGCCTTCCCCTCTTTTCTGCCCTTTCGGTTTCTGTCAGCATTCCTGCTTTTCTTATTGTAAGCTTGCTTTTCATCTTAGTAGCTTCTGCATATCTTAGCAGCGCCTCATGGGTCGGGTTGTAGTCCCTATCTGTCCTTATATCCATCATGCCGCCAGTAATCGCTGCTTCTGTTTCCGGCTGCCTTGCCGAATGCTCTCTCCTGAGCATCCCGCTCCAGGTTTTATGGTCCTCCATTAGGATGGTTGCTGCGCACCAGATATAAATATGTTTCTTGGGCCAAAATCCGTCGTTTCACAATCTTTTTATTTGTTTAGCAGTTAAATAGTATTACTAATCTTACGTGATTGCATGTTTGAAATAAAAATAGATGATGCCAAGTACTGGAGGAATTGCGTTGATGCAATAAACAGCCTCATAGACGAGGGTTCGTTCAATATCACCAAGGAGGGCATAAGCCTGAAGGCGATGGATCCATCAGGCATAAGCATGGTGTCATTCTTCATACCAAACAAGGCATTTTCCAAGTACAATGTGGACAAGAGCGCCACAGTCGGCCTTAACCTGGACAACCTGAGCAAGATACTTGCCAGCTCTAGGTCCAATGAGAGGCTTACAATGAAGGAAGCCGACAACAAGGTGATGCTCGAATTTGCCGGGGAGAACAGCAAGAGGAAATACAAGCTTCCCATGATAGAGGTAAGGCACGATTCAAACAAGGAGCCAAACATAGAGTTCGACTCGTTCGTGGAGGTCCAGGGAGATTCGTTCAAGGAGATACTCAAGGACGCGACACTGCTTTCATCGTATATAGGCTTGAAGGCTGACAAGGGCACATTCATGATAATAGCCAAGGGCGAGCTTGGCGAGCTTGAGGAGGAGCATCTTGACAAGGCAGAGTTCATAAAGAAGCTTGAGGTCTCAAAAGGGGCAGTTGCCACATTTAACCTAGAATACCTTAGCAAGATGGTTGCACCATGCCCGTCCAATTCAGCGATAACAATATCGATGAAGACAGAGGAGCCGGTCAAAGTGGACTACAGCATAGGCGACGCAACAGTATCTTACTACCTAGCTCCGTACATGGAGAACTGACTGTGCAATGACGTGTTGTAATGAAGTTCCTAATCTTCGTGCCGCCAAGGGATTTCAGGGACGAGAGCCTCAAGGCAGTGCGGCTTTTCCTAGAGCGGTGGGGAGTAAAGTACTCAACCAGCAGCTACACCAAATCAGAATCTTCGATAGGTGCGCACGGAGCCATAGCGAAGATAGACCTGAACACAAACAAAGCAAATCCGGACGACTACGACGGCATAATACTTATCGACGGTCAGGGCATAGAAGATTACAAAATTTATGATTTCAGGCCGCTGCTCGATCTGATAAACCTCTTCCTTCACATGAAGAAAAGGGTAGTTTCGATAGGAAATGCCTCAAAGGTACTGGCAAAGGCGAACGTCATAAAAGGAAGGCAGATATCTGTCCCCAAAGACGCCGAAACGAGAAAAATGGTCGCCATGTTTCATGGCATACCTTCGGAGAAGCAGATAGAAATATCTGACAACGTAATAACGATGAGCGGCGCCGAGCTGGAAGATGGAATGCATGTGCTTCTGGAGCATGTAGGAATCAAGTGATTCGCTGAAGGGCAAACCCGTAGTGAAGAAAATTGCATTGGAACGCATAGAAAAGCTTTTCCTTCTTGCATCCGATGCACTAAAGAGCGGTGACCTCTCCGCAGCCAAACGCTATACGGGCAGCATGAAGCGCATATCTGAGCACTACAAGGTAAGGCTTCCAAACAGAATAAAGGTGTCTGTGTGCGCAGGATGCGGTGCACCTTTGGTGGCCGGTTTAAACTGCACAGTCCGTGTCGTGCAAAGCAAAAACTATGTTTCCTACAAGTGCCTATCCTGCGGAGCGGAGAACCATATAAAATACAAGCGCATACGACCAAGAAGTGCCGCCAAAGCTAAGCGATCTTAGAGAAGTCTATTATCCTGTTCCTTTTTGATTCCTCATCGCGAGAAAGCAGCACTATTCTGCTCGGCATGTGCTCTGCAGTAACTATATAGCCCGTTCTTTTGGCAAGTTCAGCGGCGAATTCCTTTATCTCAGCGTGGTTCGGCATGCTCTGCAGTGAGAGCCCACGGCTGTCGCCTCTTGCACCGCCAACGAATGAAAAGCCCTTTACCTCGACATAATTGGCTCCTGCCAGCTTTATAAGCTTCGCATAGCCATCAGGGTTCTTCATGTTCAGGTCCTTTATCAGAGTCATGCGCAGCACTGTCCTTGTTTTGAGCGTTTTCAGCATAGAAAGCGATTCCAGGAACCTTTCCCATGTGCCCTTTATTTTGGGCCGCGTAACCTCGATATAAGATTCCTCATCTGGCGCCTGAAGCGATATGTAAAGCTGGGTTGGAAGCGGATCCAGCTTCCTTATTGCTTCTGGAAGAGTGCCATTGCTGACCAGAAATGTGCTTATCCCCCTGTTGTGGAAGCTGCGTATAAGTGCGCTGAGCTTGGGGTAGAATGTGGGCTCTCCTGTAAGGCTTATGGCGACGTGCCTGGGGGCATTTGCCTCCTCCCATCTTCTCATCTTCAGGTCTGTATCTGCCACTGCCTTGTAGCCGCTCACTATGCGCCGCTGCTCCTTTATCATGCCTTCGACTATAGCGTCGGGGTCGTCCCATTCGCCAACAGCGTTGAGCTCATTCCAGTTTATCCCTATCTCTTCCGGTATGAGCCTCCAGCAGAACTTGCAGCCTATGTCGCAGCCTATTGCTGGGGTTGACTGTATGCACTGCCAGCTCCTTATTCCGTAAAACGAGTATTTGTAGCATAGCGTGCCTCCTCTGAGCCCGTTTGCAGTGTATTCGCATATCTTCACTGCTGAGTGCTTTCCAACAAAGTGGTAGCCCTGCTTCTCCATCTTCTGCTTCAGCACAGCCGGTACTCCTCCTATAAAATCACTACCCGTGTTTGCGAATGTTAAAACTAAAAAGATTTGTAAAAAGAGAAAAAAAGAAATAAATGTTACTTTTGCTTTATCGCCTTCTCGACCTTCTTCTGGAGCTCTGAATCTATCTTGTTTATGTTGTGGGCAGACCTGGCGTGCTCAACAATCTTCGACATAAGCTCCTCCTTCTTCTCTGCGTTGGCTTCAAATCCGCAGCTCATCCCTATATCCTTGCATGCAAAGGAAAATTTCTTTGGCATTGGCATTCTATCACGCTTTATAATACGCATAAAGGATATAAACAGCTTTTATTGCTGCAAAAGGTTTATAATGCCTCACAAAATAGTAAAGATATAAAAACATGTTAAAAAAACATGTTAAACCTTCTCTGATTACTGTGCTTGAAACTTTTCCACATCCTTATTGACCCGTTTTTCAATTCCTAAAATACCGCCTTGTCCTAGCATGTAGTTTTAGAAAAGCTTTTAAGCATTTTCAACGTTGTAGATTAAGATTTTGGTAGAACAGTGGTGCGAGTGGCTTATAAAAAAGCAAACGAACCTAAAGTTCGTTTTAGGGACCTGATGAAGGTTGCTGTTGCATCCCTGTTCGGTACTACAATAGATTTCTATGATTTCGTAGTTTCTGGACTTGCTGCGGCTATAGTTTGGCCAACCGTGTTCTTTACATCATCAAGCCCACTGACCGCCCTGTTACTTTCGCTATCTGTTTACGCTGTTGGACTCATAGCTAGGCCGATAGGCAATCTAACTTTTGCGCATTTTGGAGACCGTATAGGCAGAAGGACAATTTTAATATGGACCCTTGTCACTTCTGGTCTAGGCACTCTTGCTATAGCTCTTGTTCCTACATATGCACAGATAGGCATAGCTGCCGCTGTAATGCTCACTGTATTTAGGTTTATACAGAGTTTTGGCTTCGGCGGAGAATGGGGCGGGGCAACAGCCTGGATTACAGAGTATGCATCAAAATCAAAGCACAGAGGATTCTGGGCAGGCATAGTCCAAGCTTCAATACCTCTCGGTACAATGATGTCCTCAGGTCTCTTCCTTCTACTTGTTGCTGTAATGGGCATAAAAGGCGTTATTGAAGGTGGCTGGCGCATACCTTTCTTCGTTGGCGCCGCAGTTATCCTTGTTGGAATACTGATTCGGCTCCTTACTGATGAAAGCCCGCTATTCGTCAGGCTCAAGAAAGAGCATAAGATAAATATCGCGCCGTCAATAGCGGTGTGGAAGCATTATCCTGGAAACCTGTTGAAGACGATTTTCATGTTCGTCTTCGTGGGCACGATATACTTTACAGTTACCGTATTCAGCGTAGGTTATCTAGAAGCGCTTAAAGTCAATGCACTTACAGCACTTACCAGCGTACTTATAGCTACAACTGCAGGGCTTGTCTCTGTCCTTTTTGGCGCATACCTCGGCGATTATGTGGGCAGGAAGGCAGTGATACGCGCATCGGCCATACTTTCACTAGTATTCGTAGTTCCATACTTCCTCATGCTAAATACACATTCACTATACATTATCATAATTGCACAGATGATTTTCCTATTCTTCGCACAGCTAAGCCTTGGCAATCTGTTAGTCAGCTCGGCCGAGTTCTTCCCTACGCGTTACAGGTACTCTGGTGCAGGGTACATGGTAACGATAGGCTCCGCAATTGGCGGTCTTCTAGTTACTGTAATATTTCCGCTACTGCTGGTTAAGCTTAAGGGGCCACTTAACGCATGGCCGTACATCGCCGCAACGATACTTATAACAACTGTGCTTACCATTCTGTTGACCTTTACCGTCAAGGAGACCAAATCTACCGAATTAAAAGATTAACTGTAAATATTAAGCCTGGTAATATAAGGTTGGTACAATGGAATCTTGCACAAGCGTTAGGATATATGTAGTTGTGGATAACTATGTAGACATGCTGAGTGCCAACGAAGAGCACGTTAAACGCTTAAGGATGGATTACCAATTCAGCCCAAAAGGAGGCATAGTGCAGGCTGATTCTGGTATATGTTTCGTTATAGACACATTCAACGGCAAGACGCTTATGTCCCGCGTCATGATTGACTCTGGCTTTGAAAGCAGCGTGACATTGCATAACATGAAATTACTTGGAATAGACCCTAAAAGCATAGAGCATGTGCTCCTAAGTCATGGCCATCCTGATCATTTTGGTGGAATGCTCGGGGTACTTAGAGCAATACATCATAAAGTTCCATTTACCGTGCATAGTGATGCCTTTATACCACGGTCAATAATAACAAACATAACAAGAGCTGACTGGATAAACAAAAAGCTTACAAAAGCATCGCTGGGAAAAAATGGTGCAGTAATAAAGGAAACCAGTAAACCCGCAAAGCTCGGCTATGCAATCATGTCGACAGGAATGGTGGAGCGCAAAATTGAGTTCGAAAAAGAGGTTCCAAAAGGCCGCTTCCAGATAATAGGAGGCAAACTAATCCCTGATGAGATAAAAGACGACACTAATATAGTAATAAATGTCAAAGGCAAAGGCCTTATAGTTCTTTCAATGTGCGGCCATTCAGGCATAATAAATACTGTTCGCTATGCACAAAAAATCACTGGAGTGAAAAAAATATATTGTGTTATGGGCGGGTTTCACCTGGGCCATCCAGATATTCCAAAAGGTAAGATTGAGAAAACGGTAAACGAATTAGTTAAAATGGATGCCAAATATGTCGTACCGCTGCACTGCAGCGGCCTGAATTTCAAGTTTAAGATGATGCAAAAGGCGCCATCGCGCTTTATCTCCAGCGGTTCAGGAACGGTAATGGACTTTTAAGCAGTCATTTTAACTTTCGTGTATCTATATGGTAATGCAGATTATCCATCCCCGGAGGCATTACAATTTGCATGTCGAAGACGCTGTCGCTTATAAATTTAATATTCTTGCCATCAAATGTGAATGGCCTATCATGGCCAGGGTAGAATAGCGAACCCTCTTTTTTCATGCGCTTCATGCTTTCCTTGGCTTTCTGTTTGCTGTGAAACACTAGTAGCGGTATTCCAGCCAAGAATGACTTCGCGCTGAACAACGCATCGCTGCCCAATACTGCAGTTCCTTTCTTCGTCTCGACCTCAAGCCCGAGCGTACCTGGAGTATGACCCGGTATGCCGATAATTTTTACCCCACTTTCTATTTCAAATTCAGAATCAACCAGCTCTTTATTGCGGCCGTCATAGAGCCTGTTTATATAAGAAGGTGTTGCCCAATCTGATTTCATTATATTTTTTCCGTATTCATATTCGGATTTGCCGATAAAGATCTTTGCGTTAGGAAATAAGTCGGGATTCATTGCGTGATCCCAGTGCGAGTGAGATATTATCAAGGTATCAACTTTCTTAGGATCTATTTTTTGTCTTTCAAGCTCCTTTGCTAGATACTGTTTAGCGTTTGGGCCGCCAGTGTCATATACTATATTGTGCCTGCCCTTTACTTGTATCACAGGAGAAATTCCAAGGCGCACCCTGTTTGACAGAATTAGAAACCCACCTATTATCTCTTTTACCTCTGGCATATAAATCATAAGACTATATGTCAATAACATTTTTACATTATCTGCAACATACTATTTCCCCAAAGCAAAAGATGGATTTCCAAATAAATCAAAAGTGCAAATTAATTTCTACTAAATTTTCTCGCAGAGCATCATAACCTCCGATTTGTTGGATTCTAGGTGCTTGAACCTGAAGTTCCTAAATATCCCCTCCAGTTCAGCCATAGCTGCCTCCATATACTTAACCGGATTCCTTGTTGGGCACTTAACTGTCATGAGGAGCAGCCTGCTGCCTTCAAGATTTTTCGAAAAAGAGGCCGCTATTCTGGCAGACTGCACAGGATGCATATTCATGTCATCGGTTATAATGTCGAAATTGCTGTCAGCCTTGAAATTCTCTGCCCTGACCTTTTCGTGCCTTATTTTTTCAATACCCTTCAGAATAGGATCCAGTTCTCCAGGATCCACTGAAACTACCGAGATGCCAAGTTCCGCCATTGCCTTGCTGAAGCCCCCCGGCGCGGCGCCTATGTCTAGTGCATTCCTTATGCTAAAGTCTCGAAGTCCGAATACCTCATAAGCTTCTATGAACTTTTTCTCAGCCCTGTTAAGGTACTTTCTTATGCTGTGTGGGTTTCTTCTCGATCCTTCTAAGATGCTGATATAAGCTGCATTACCAACTGCGACGATTTCAACAATCACATCTGGTTTGTCGAGGTCTGCGATAAAACCTGAGTTTTCGAGCAGTTTGCCAGTGCGCACTTCTATCTCTCTGCTTCCAAAGCCAAGCTTGGCACGCCCTGCGCCCTCCTTTCCGACAAGTTGGCATTCTATCGCGAAGCTCTTCCCTGACGGAAGTACTTCAGCAATTGATTTGCTGATTGAATCAAAATCCAGGCCACATTTTGCCTCTATCCTGTATGCTTTATGAACGAATACTGGATCTTCAGGTATGTCTCCCTCGTACAGGTAGGTATCTGTGCCAAGTCTCCTGCACCATCCAAGTTCGAATCTCAGCGCTCCTGCAAATCTGTCCGAAGCCCTAACTATATATTCCGCCACTGACGCACCAGCTTTATTAATTTAGGCAGCATAATAAAAATAGGTGTAGCTTTGAAGCTTAAGGAATTGGGCAGGACAGGCGAAAAGCTTCCTGTGATAGGCGTAGGCACATGGAAGCTAGGATTCGAGCGCCAGAATGAGATTGAAAGCATAAGGTATGCTATTTCAAACGGCGCTGGATTCGTCGACACTGCAGAAATGTATGGCACAGAGGAACTAGTTGGCGAGGCGATAAAAGGTTCAAATGTATTCGTTGCAACAAAGGTCTCTCCACACAATTTCCATAAAGAAGATGTCATAAAATCTTGCAACGCAAGCCTGAAACGCATCGGCATCAAGCAAATAGACCTTTATCAGCTGCATTGGCCAAACAAATCCATACCAATAGCCGAAACAATGTCTGCGATGGAGCAGCTTGTCAAGGATGGCAAAGTAAGGCACATAGGAGTAAGCAATTTCGACATTAAAGAGCTGGAAGAGGCGCAGGCTGCGCTCAAGTCAAATGATATAGTTTCAAACCAGATAGAATACAGCATACTTGTCCGCACTCCAGAAAATGGGCTGTCAAACTACATGAAAGAAAATCATATAACGCTAATAGCTTACAGCCCTCTCGCACGCGGTGCAATATTTACAAAGAAATACGCTCCTGTTGGGGCTTTGCTCAGCGAAATTGGGACAAAACACGGTATCAGCGCATCGCAGGTGGCTCTTGCATGGCTAATTTCGAAACCTAATGTGGTCGCAATACCAAAAGCGTCGAGTTACCTTCACACAAAGCAAAACGTCGAATCTGGTAGCATAGAGCTACCGGAAGGCGATCTCAAAAAAATAGACTCTTTTTTACCGAATGGGCCATGAGGCCCATCTCAAGCTTCTTTACTCCTGTGATAAAACGTACCACACTATGGTCACGTTTGATGCAGGATTCGAACGAAAGAAAGGCGCAAAGAAAGAAAGCGCCGAAATGATTACTTCTTCTTTCTCAAAGCGAAGATAGCCACCGCAGCAATAACTACTATTATCACTACTATGGCAGCTATGACTCCTTCACTGGATCCAGGATACGGGGTTGCACTTACTGTCGTTGGAACTGTAGTGGCCTTCGACACCGTAACTGGCGCAGTAGTCGTTGGGACCGTTGTGGTAGCCTTTGGCGCAGGCTCTTCAAATACCCACATTACCGGCTTGAAGAATACGTCGTTGACCATAACCGAATTATTCGGATGGGTCCATACATCAGCTGCGGTATACTTTCCTCCTTTGTATGTGCTTCCGTTGTAAGCACCTCCAAGATACGTCCAGCTCGTGTCATTTGGCCCTCCAACCACAAGGCTCTTTATCGCCTGGAATTTGCCTATTGAGTTAACGAATGATATGCTGCCGTTTACCTGTCCGTTGACCGCAAATGCGTACGCTCCGTATGGTACGAGTGACGAGTTTGGTCCGGAAAGCGAAGATGGAACTGAAAAGTCTATTATGCTGAAATTGTAGTTGCGTATTACATTGCCGTTCTCAGAAACAAATGTGTTCGCTGGTATTACTGCTGTTATCACGTGATTCAGCGTAAAAGTCCCTCCTGCGCTTCCGTTTACTGCAAATGTAGCCTTGCTAATTACGCTGAAATAATCCGGAGTAACAGGCTTTACGGTAGTTGTAACGCTTGAAACGTTAGTTGACGGTTTTCCTGAAACAGTAAGTGCAATAACTGTAGGGGCGCTTGACGGGTCGTCACCTGTCGCTGCAAGACTTATGTTGTATACGCCGCTTGGCGTCGAGGGCGACGTGGCTATGCTTAATGTGCCGGAGTATGTGGGATCGCCATAACTATCGCTGAATGAAAGCGTTATCCCATCGCTGCTGAGTGCGCCGGCGTTTGAAGCCGCTATTGTTGTTCCCCACGGAGAGCCGCTTGTCAGGTTTACGATGTATGCTATGCTTGTCGAGCCGCCAGCCGTCAATGAAGTGCTGCTGCTGTTGACTATTATCGAAGAAGTGCCTATACCAGCAGCTGCGCTTGTTCCTATAAGCATGGAGAATGCAGCTACTGCAAAAATAAAGCCCAAAAATCTTTTCATGTAATCACAATACTATTAAGTTAGTAACTTTATTAAAATTAACTTTCCAATAGTAACCTAATGCCTACAATGAATAAACCAGACAAAATTTTGTCAATCTCTCTTTTAATTGAGCTAGTGGCGGCGTTTTATCTGCTATTCTTCGACAAGCTCCTTTACAGCAGCGGCATACTTCACTGGATCGGGCTTCTGCTTTACATAGCAATAACGATAGTGCTTGCATTGGGCGTATTTGGCTTCCTAGCTGGAAGCACAAAGACATATTCAAAGCTGCTGGGTTCGATAAACATACTGGCTGTGATACTCTTTATACTAGATGCGGCCCTTGGACTCCCATTTACAAAGTTCGATCCAGGGATAAACATATCGTCAGGCATAGGCTGGTCATATCTCTTCGGCTTTGGCGCTCGAGGAACACCTTCCCTTTTCTCAACATCCTTCGCGTTCACTGCAATGCTTGTTTTCTCAGCAATAGCTGCAATTCTCCTTCTAATGAAGGCCAGGAAGTAAGCTTATATATCTTATAAGGCGATAGTGCAGTATGGATACCAAGACATTAGCAGAGCGTCACAGCTATGCGATACGCTCAGAGGAGACATTTGAGGAAGTTTCGACAAAAGTTGAGCGCTTGGTCTACTCCACAATAATCAATGAAATCGAGCCGCGTTTTATCGATTCGCATCCTGAAATACGCGGAATGGTAACCGATTATACTAAAAGAAAGGGTAGATACATACGACCTAAGCTTGTGTGGATATTCGCAAAGATGTTCGGGGCGCCAGATAGCGCAATACTTGCTCCAGCTTCTGCAATACAGCTTTCGGAGGATTTCGTCCTGCAGATAGATGACATGATTGACGGCACCGAAATCAGGAGGGGAAAGCCGGCATTTCACAAGGTATATGGGTTCAACAACACCTTCATAACGCCCCAATTCCTGATAAGTGCAATGTGGAACATGCTACATGAATATGCACTGAACAACGGCGAAAAAGGAATTTTGGTGTATAAAAAATTCATAGAGTTTTCTGACACCACGTTCATAGGCCAAGCGCTTGAAAATATGTTCAAGCCTCGCCAGATATCAGCATACCCAAAAACCTACATAAAAGCCCTAAAGGGAATAGACGAGGCTACATACGATGCGTATCTTGAGATAGTGACTAAGAAGACTGCCGCATACACGATATACGGTCCTGCTATAATGGGCGCAATTATAGGCGGTGCATCGGAGGAGCAGTTGAAGCTTATCGAAAAAATAGGCACAAGTTTCGGGGTAGCGTTCCAGATAAAAGACGACATCGATGATTATTTATATGACATGAAGGAAGGCCAGCCGACTATAGTCACTATACACGCATATGCTAATTCTACACAGGCCGAAAAACGCCTGATGGAGAGCGTATTCTCTAAGCTCCCTGAGGAGAAAACCCCCGGAGATATTGCGGCTATATCCTCCCTGGTAGAGAAATACGGGTCGCTTGGCTACGCAAACGAGCAGTTCCGTATCCACATGTCAGAAGGCATTCAGGTATACCAGAAAAATTCCTCTACGCTACCGGACAACGAGTATACCTCAATGGTTTTCAAGCTTTTTTCCGACTTCGTCGGCTCACCGAAAGGGTAAGTACAGGCTTTCTCATGGCCATATGCAGCAGGAACAGCAGCGAAACTGCCAGCATCAGCCCCCCGGCAACAGTTATAGAGACAACGTAGCCAGAAACTGCACCGCTGGTAGTATATGAAAGCATGTTTACCTCCATCCCAAAAAGGTAAGGATACTGAAATACTGTAAAGGCAAAAATGGCGCTGAAAAGCCAAGGAATCACAAGGAACCTCGCAAGTTTCTTTCTCGAAACATGCAGTACTGCTACTACGAAAAGGAAGAGCAACTCGGATACAAATAGAGCAAGGTCAAAGTTAGACCTGAGCGAGAATAGCAGGTATGAAGGGCCGGCGTACGCCCCTATTATCATTGCCACAATCCCTAACGCGGCTATTCCTATATCAAGAACCGCATTGCCGCCGAAGCCAAACAGCACTTTTGTGCAGAAAATTGCTATTAGAACAATTGACAGTATTGCAAGTATGTTGAAAGCGTTCAAGAATGCCGCTACTGAAATGCTCTGGAGCGGCACGCTCACACCAGAACCGCTTACTGCAGAAGTGAATATTGAGACTGCAAGAACAGCCACTATGACTGTAGAAATACTATATACCTTGACAAGCCTCCTCTCGTGCTGCTCAGATCCTATGTATTCGCTGTATGAAAGGAAAGCATTACGAAGTATGAAAAACAGGCCAGCAATGAGTGCAGGCGCTATATATGCAGTTCCAACAAGCGTCAGCAACTGTGGATACATTGCTTCGAAAGCGACAATGTAGAATACGGCGAAAGTGCCATTTATCTCCCACATCGGCATAAGATAAGGTTTCATTCTCCTCCAGTACTCCTTATAGCCTGCAAGCCCTAACACGCTTATTCCGACCTCAACAACTATCAGAGACAGGAATGCGGCAAATATCGCGTGGTTGAGCAGGTATATCATGTTCATTTAATCCCCAGGTCAGATTCCAGTTGCCTATTGGCGAATATCAGTTTGAGTATGAAAGCAGTAAATGGGAGTATGAATGCATAAAACAGGACTACCGCTATTGCTATCGGTATCGTGCTTGCAGAGTAGTTAGCTGCCTGAGCAACTGTCATGACACCATATATAATCCAAGGTTGCCTCCCAACCTCCGACATGATCCATCCATCTTCGAGGAGGAAAACAGCAACGGCCGCAGCTATAATGTAGAGATACATGACATACCTGTTCCTAAGCAAATCCACCTTGGCGAATTTTAGTATGAGCAGCAGTATGAAGAACGCTCCCATTGCAAATGCGAAAAACACCAATATGTCAAACATGAAATGAACAAAAAGCGGTGGCCAAGTATCTTTCGGGTAAGAGGATAATCCTGGCACCGCGCCCGCAGCACTGCCTGTCGCAAGTATGCTTTGCAGGTTAGGTATGGCTATTGCATCTGCTATATTTCCATTGGAGTAAAAACCGCCTATTAACTCGGGAGCATGTGTAGTTGGGTAAAGGTCAAGCTCAAGAGCAGCGTATTTCTCTGGCTGTATCGAGTACAATGAGGATATAGTTATGAGCCCAGTAGCTATTGCGGCAAGAGTGGCAAAGAGTGCAATTGCAAGCGCGAGAGAAATGGCTTTCCTGTAATATATTCTAACTTCCTCATTGCGCTTTCCTGCGCCGAGAAGCCTAAATGCAAAATACGCCACAAGTACAAATATCCCTGCAAAGTACGATGTCGCAACAACGTGCGCGACTTCCACCCATGTTGAGGGAGTATTGAAAACTGCAAGAGGGTTCAGGTCAGCAAGCTTCCCTGTGGCAAGGTAAGCACTTATGTTGAACCCAGTCGGCGTATTCATGAATGCGTTTAGCATTGTTATGAAGACTGCGGAGAGCGCGGCGCCAACCGCTATCAGAACCATCACAGCTGCATGCGCATACCTGCTCCTGAACTTGTCTGCCGAGTAAATATACACGCCTATGAAAACCGCTTCCAGGAAGAACGCAAAAACTTCTGCATAAACTGGCAGTATAGCTACCTGGCCAACAAACGACATGAACTTCGGCCAAAGAAACAGGAGGTTTGCTGCGACGAGCGTCCCAGAAGCCGTTCCCACCCCGAAAAACACTACGAAAGCCAAAGTGAGCCTTCTTGCCAGGGTAAGATAATACCTGTCTTTCATCTTCGTTCCTATTATTTCTGCGCACAGTATGAAGACCGGCAGTATCATTCCTATTATAACAAGCAGTATGTGGACAGCAAGGCTGAATCCCATATCAAACCTGTCGAATATCACCGGGGATATCATGCGATCAATCTATCATTTTCCAGATATTATGCTTACAATGACGTCGCCGAACTCTTTCGTGCCTATAGGCTTACACCCAATGTATCTGGCTATGTCCTGAGTGACTTTCTGCTCATCTACTGCCTGATCTATCGCCTTCTCGATTAGCTTGGGCGCTTCCACCATTCCTAAATGGTCCAGCATGAGGGCGCCACCACGTATTATTCCGGTAGGATTAGCGACGTTTTTGCCAGCATATTTGGGTGCCGTGCCGTGGACCGCCTCAAACATGCCCGCGCTGTCGCCTACGTTCGCGCCTCCGAGAAGACCGATATCTCCTATCAGCGCCCCTATTGCATCAGATATGTAATCGCCGTTAAGGTTTGGCGCCAGTATCACGTCATAACCCTCGGGCCTCGTTATTACCTGCTGGAACATGTTGTCTGCTATCCTGTCATTGAACAGTATCTTCCCATCAGGCATCTTTCCGCCGTACTTGGCTGCAAGGTCCCCCTCCTCGACTATGTGTTCACCAAATTCGCTCCTAGCAACGTCATAGGACCACTCCTTGAACATCGCCTCTGTATACTTCATTATGTTGCCCTTGTGCATCACAGTGACAGATTTGCGCTTTTTGTCTACTGCATATTTCAA
>JAMCZI010000022.1 GCA_023485545.1 Candidatus Martarchaeota archaeon | reverse complement strand
TGCGATAAATGGGAATATTGAATACCTTGCAGGCGATGGTAAGTTCATACCCCTCGGTTCGAGCGAAGCAAGGAGTTTCACGGATATACTGCGCGATAGCCAGAAGGGCGTAGCTTACTCCCACACAGTCTCAAAAGGAAATGGAAAGGTTCCATATTTGAGAGACTCTGAGAAAATCCTCTCCATGATACCGATAATAAATTCTGAAGCGAGCAAGATATCGCACAGCACTAAGAACCTTTTCATAGACATGACTGGCACATCCTCAACCGCGGTATCTGACGCGGCAGACATAATGGCGTGCGCGCTCATTGCAGGGGGAGCGACAGTGCAGCGCATAATGCTAGATTACAGCAAGGACGGCAAAACAGAAACCACTCCACGGCTCGAGGTCAAGTCAACACGAGTGGGAGTACACAAAGCGGAGAAGAGCCTCGGATTCTACCTTGATTCTGGAAAAATCGCCGGGCTGACTGAGAGGATGGGGCACATAGGATACGTCTACGGGAGAAACCTGGTGATAAAATCAGCGCCTTACAGGAAGGACATACTCGGAGAGCAGGATATAGTTGAGGATATAGCGATGGCTTACGGGTTTGATAGGATTGAGCCGTTGCCCGTTGTCAGCCAATCCTTCGGCGCCATCGGAAAGCATACGGAGAGCTACGAGCTCGCTTCTGAGATAATGATAGGCATGGGGTACAGCGAGGCGATGAACAACTATCTCACGAGCGAGAGCACATGCTTCACTAAGATGTGCAGGGAGCGGGACGAAAAGAGCTCGATAAGTGTTGAGTATTCAAAAACAGAGAATATGTCAGTGCTGAGGGACATTGTTCTGCCGAGCCTTATGGAGGATCTCGAAAGGTCTGCGAACGAGCCGATGCCACAGTCGCTATTTGAATTCGGAAGCGTATTCAGCATGCACAATGGGAGGGCGATAGAGGGCACAAGGCTTGCATTGGTGAAGGAGCACTCGAAGGCCAACCTGTCGGAAGCTGCGTCATGCATAAAGGAGTTCTGCCTCAGATTTTACGGCAAGGCGCCAGATTTCAAGGATTCTGAAAACGAGTATTTTATCAAGGGAAGATGCGCGGATGTGGTTGTTGATGGGAAGCGCATAGGAGCAATAGGGGAGGTTTCGCCAGCAGTGCTGCGCAATTTCAACCTGAGCGACCCAGTTATCGCAGCCGAGCTTTCGATAGAGGATGAGAAGGCCTATTAGGCCTGCTGCTTCTTTCCGAATATCCTTGACATTACGGAAGCCCTCTTTTGAGGCTTAAGCGTCTGAGGCGCTTCCTTCTCTGCCTGGTGCACAGATGACCAGTCGACCTCTGGGTGCTGAGCCTCGTAGCTCGCTTGGTATTCCTTCTGCTTCTGCGCTTTCTTTATAGCGTACTCCTTCTGCTTTACCTCCCACTCTGGCTTCATCTTCCTCCACTGCGCCATGGTGAATCCGTACGGCGGATGCTCCCTTATGCTCTTTGGGTTGTAGGCATACTTGTAGAATTCGTTGTAGTAGTCGTAATCCTCCTCATGCAGCTTGGACCGATCCACATGGACGCCCTCCTTTGCGATGAAGTCTATGAGTGCGTCTAAAGACATCTTCTCCTTTATGTTGTCCGCGCCCTCCGGATTGTATATGACTGTAATCTTGCAGCGCGAGAACTCGACCCACGCCTTTATCACAGGTTCCTGAAGGAGGAGCCTGTATTGCAGCCTTGCCGAGTATTCCTGGGTCTTGAGCTCTGACTTGTCAATTCCCTCGAAGACGACCTTCTTTATGATCTTGTACGGAACCCTGAACTTCTTCCCGTCCTCGACCACGTAGTTCTTTGAATCGTCGATCTCGCTGGACTGGCGCTGCTGCTCCAGGTCCTGCCTGTACTTCGATTCGCTTATGCTTGTTTCCTCACGCCTGTCCAATTAAAACACCTCACGCCTTTATGCTCTCAAATGTCTCGTTGGCAAAGTTAGCTACAGGCTTGCCTCCGTTGACCGGCAGGGCGAAGAAGTCCATCATCTTGCCGTATGCCTTCTGGTATGACTCGGTCGCCTTGAGCGCCTTTATGTCACGCGTATACTTGTCGGACTTGTAGCTCCAGTTTGCGTGGTTCTTTTCCCACTCTACAGCAGGAATGCTGTACTGCCTCTGTATCTTGTCCCTGTATATCTCTGGGAACACGTTGAACGTGCAGAACGGAAGCACTTCGCCGTTTGGCTGAGCGTAGTGTATGTCGCACTTCTCCACCCTCTTTATGTCGTAGGTGTATTCGTCCTGGAAGTGCATCATGCCAACGAAAAGGGTTTTCATCTGGAATTGGCCCATGCTGGCGAAGTCGTGCTTCATCAGCACTGACGATATCAGCTTGAAGAAGTTGACGGACTTTGGCTGCTTCTCCTTGTTTATGAACTTCTTGAAGCCGAGCAGCGCCTTCACTGCTATCATGCGCTTCTGCAGCTTGCTCTTTCCGTCCATCTCGTCTACCGCATGCTGTATGTGAGCCATTAGGCCCTCCAAGTCTATGAACCTCCCGACCGGTATGACCTTGTTGTCCTTGTCAAGGAACAGGTATGTCCCCGCGCCGCACGCGAAGTGTATTGACAGGTCATACTTGTATTCTCCGGATAGTGCCTCTACGAACTTGCTTATGCCTCCTATGTATGGCACTGCAGCCCAGTCCTCCTTCTTTATCGCGCCGTTTGTCTGCTCCTCTATCAGTTTTATAGCGCCAGGTATAGAGATGCGCTGCTTCTCCCTGAGCCTCGTAGGCATTCTGCCAACCAGCGACACTGGCTGGAAGTTGACAGCCCTTATCACGTCTATATTGTTCAGCGCGAAGTTTATCATGGCGCCGAGCTCGTGCTCGTTTATCGTCCTGATGACTGTTGGGACTAAGACTACGCTGAAGCCTGCCTTCCTTGCAGCATCAAGCGTAAGCGGAGCCTCCCAGTGGTTCTTCGGGTTCGCCCTTGCGCTTACCCCGTCGAAGCTCATGTAAAGAGTGCTGACGCCAGCGTGCCTGAGCCTCTTTGCAAGCTCTGGGTCCTGTGCCATCGTTATTCCAGTAGTATTCATCTGTATCTGGTCGAACCCGTCTGCCTTGGCCCTCTGCACTATCTCTACTATGCGGGGGTGCAGCGTTGGCTCTCCTCCTGTTATCTGCAGCGCGTTGGACGGTATTGGCTTCTGGTTCCTAAGGTTCTTGAATATCTTGTCTATTTCGTCAAGGCTGGGCTCGTAGATTGCCTCGCCCTCCTTTGCATAGAAGAAGCAGTACCAGCAGCTCAGGTGGCACCTGTTTGTTACAACTACGTTGGCAAGGCCAGTGTGGGACTTGTGCCTCTCGCACATTCCGCAGTCCATTGGGCAGTTGGCTCCTTTTGTAGGGGTGACAACGTTGGGGTTGTCGAATCCCCTTCCGAAATAGTTGTAGCGCCTCATCTTCATGTACATGTCGTAGTCTTCCCAGTACTTCTCTATTGTCCACTTGTGCTCAGGGCAGAACTTTCTTATCATCACGTTCTCCCCGTCCTTGTATATGGTGCCCTTTATCACGAGCTTGCACTCCGGGCAAACGGTCATTGTCTGCTCTATCACTGGCATCTTCTCTATGTCTTCAATGGTCCTGTGGTATACCGCAAGCACTGGATCCTCTGCAGGGGCCTGCTTCTCCTCAGGAAGCTCCGGCCTTATGTTGTTGATATTCTCTATGACGTTCAGGTCCTTCTCGAACTCTACCTGCTTCTCAAACTCGCTTTTTGCATCCATTAAAACACCGTATTGTACGCTATTTTCACTATTTGGAAAGTATTTAAAAGATATACGTGCAGGAATTTACGCAGCTTCCAAAAATGCAGCTTTTTAACGTCATTTCAATGGGCGTCGATTGGCCTGAAATGCCAGGATAAGAGAGCGTTGCTTTTTGTGATGCTATGGCCTGTTTTGCCTTTCGTGGGGTCTCCTAAAGTCCCTTCTTCCGTTTCTGCCGTGGTGCATTGCACCGCCCTGCCTGCGGTTCCTCCAGTTGCCGCCCTGGTCGCGCCTATTGCGGTAGCTGCTTGGCTGGCTTGTCTTTGGACGCTCCTTTGCAGAGTCTACCGCAGCCTTCAGATCAGCCAAGAGCCTCTCAGATATGTCGCGCTTTGTGTAGAAGTCTGCCCTTGCTGCTATGCATATCTTTGTGGCATATATCCTAGCCATCCTGCCCTTGTAGTCCTTCGGCGCAGAGGCGATCTCAGGCAGCCTGAAAAGTATGCCGTATTTGGGGGGCCTGCTCCCGAACTTTATGTGCTTGAAGAGCGCCTTCTCTGCACCCAGAAGCTGCACCGTGCTTGCAGGCATTTTGGCGAGCTTTTCCAGGGAACCCGCCTTCTGCAGCAGCTCTGCCGCTATGCGCTCGTCTATCAGCTTTGATACGTTTGGCATTATGCGCCTGGAGGCGCTGTCTATATAGCTGCTTATCGCCATTATGGACTCCTCCATTCCTTTCCCGGCGTTGGCGAAATTCATCAGTGCTGCGCGCTCCTCGGCGCTTATCTCCCTTGTCTTGCTCTGCATGAGCGCATCTGCTATCTGCTGCGCCTTCGCCTCGTCTGATATTATGCTGCTTACCGCGTCCTTGTCGGGCTCCTTCTCTGACGAGAGAAGAAGGGCGAGGCTGGTAAGCACCCTTGGATTGGATATCTCCACGTGCGGATTGTATATGCCGAACCACTCTGAAAGCCTCTCAAAATAGAGGTTGTAGGAGCGCATGAGCTCGTTGTAAGCATTTATCGACTGCATGAGGCTGTTCTGCTCTTCCTTGTAGGATTCGCTTATGCTGTGCTTGACAGACTGTAGCGCCCTGCGCCTAAGCTCTTCAAATGGTTCAACGCTCAAGGAAACACCGCACATATTTGTTATTTAATTTTATTCATTAGTATTATTAAGTATTCTTAGCCTGATTGCGCGCAGAGGCCATGCAACTGGCAGCAGGATGATATTATGGAAATTGAGGAATTGTCGGGATTCGCGAAGAGGGCAGGTTTTTTCTGGCCGGCTGCTGACATATACGGAGGCGTTTCCGGGATATTTGACTATGGCCACAACGGCGCGATGGTCAAGCGCAGGTTCGAGCAGCTCTGGCTTTCCTACTTTGTGCTCAGGAACCAGGATTACCATCTTATAGACGGGTCGACCATACTGCCGGAGAAGCCGCTTGTCGCATCCGGCCACGCGGAAAGGTTCAACGACATAATAGTCGGATGCTCAAAATGCAAGAGCTACTTTAGGGCTGACGTCATGCTCTCGGACATGGGAATAGAGGTGCATGACGGAGCGACCGCGGATGAGATAGAGGGCATAATAAAAGACAAAGGGGTCAGATGCCCAAAATGCTCCGGCGAGCTGATGGAACCCAAGGCGTTCAACATGATGATAGACGTCAGCCTT
This sequence comes from Candidatus Martarchaeota archaeon, assembly GCA_023485545.1. Lineage (GTDB taxonomy): Archaea > Micrarchaeota > Micrarchaeia > Micrarchaeales > Micrarchaeaceae > JAJZYW01. The sequence goes on along the minus strand of JAMCZI010000022.1, from coordinate 7,493 downwards.
GGTCCAGAAAGAGCGGACAGGGGCTACCTTAGGCCTGAGACTGCACAGTCGTCGTACATGAACTTCTTCAGGGAGTTCAGCATAACCAGGAAGAAGCTGCCCATGGGGCTTGCGGTAATAGGCAGGGCATACAGGAATGAAATATCCCCTAGGCAGGGGCTGTTCAGGCTGAGGGAGCTCACACAAGCAGAGCTGCAGATCTTTTTTGACCCTGAGAAATTTGATGGCGAATGCGGCGAACTCGAAGGCAGGAAAATGTTCGTAGCTCTTTACCCTTCTACAAAGGAAGCAGAGATATCATCCGAAGAGCTGGTCGCCAAAGGAATCCCGAAGTTCTACGTATGGCACATGGAGCTTATAGACAAGTTCTACTATGAGGTCCTTGGAGTACCGCGCGGGCGCTTCAGGTTCTTTGAGAAGGGAGGCAACGACAAGGCCTTCTACAACAAAGTGCACATGGACTTGGAGGTAATGGTCGAGAGCTGGGGAGGCTTCAAGGAGGTGGGCGGGCTGCATTACAGGGGCGACTACGACCTCACAGCACATACAAAAGGCTCCAAGCAGGACCTTTCAGTGAGCGTTGATGGAAGGCGCTTCATGCCCAATGTTCTCGAGCTCAGCTTTGGGGTCGACAGGAACATATGGATGCTGGTTGACGTATTCCTGAAGAAAGAGGGCGAAAGGTCCGTGCTCTCGCTTCCCATGGGGCTTGCACCATACGACGTGGCGGTTTTCCCGCTTCAGGGGAGCGGCGACCTCGAGGCAAAGGCAAGGGAGATAGCGTCCGCAATTGGATCAAGGTTCAGGGTCTTTTTCGACAGGTCCGGCTCTATAGGCAAGCGCTACGCCAGGATGGACGAGATAGGTACGCCGATGTGCATAACCGTTGACTTCGACACTATCGATGAGAAGTCTGACAAGCATAATACTGCTACGGTGCGCATGCGGGACGACAGAAGCCAGGAGAGGGTTGGGGTGGACAAGCTTGAAGGTTACATTTCAAAGAAGCTGGCGCTTTCATGATGCGTGGACGCACACAGATTGAGGCTGGGAAGTTCGACATAATGCACACTTTCGAGAGTGCACAGCCGCTTACATTCTTTGGCGACTACGACTACTCTAGGAAGGAGATAAAGTACCCTTTAATGGGCAGGCAAGTCAGGGTTGACAGGCTTGGCAGGATAGTTGAGGGAAAGGGCGCAACGGTTAAGGCTGACGTGGCAAGGCGCTTCAGGATAAACGAGGATATCCGCGAAATCTATAGCAGGATATCAACTGATGATTTCATCAGGAGCAGCATAAAGGAGTATGCAGGTATGAGGCTGACGCACAACCTTCCGTGGGAGACCACGCTTGTTTTCATACTGTCGCAATTCAACAACGTGAAAAGGATAAGGATGACAACGAAAAAACTTATGGAAAGGTACGGCGACCCTGTGTTGGACTCTGAAGGGAATGTAGTAGGCAGCGGCGTGCCAGGCCCAGAGGAACTTTCTTCAGCAAAGGTTGAAGATCTCATGTCTTGCGGAACTGGGTTCAGGGCGAAGTACTTGATAAGCGCAGCAAAATACTGCAGCTCAAGCCTTGACCTTGACAGGATATCTGCAAATGACTATTCCGCCATCAAGGATGAGCTGATGGAGATAGACGGCGTAGGCGACAAGGTGGCGGACTGCATAGCGCTCATGGGATACGGGAAGCTTGAGGCATTCCCGATAGACACTTGGATAAAGAGGCTTGTCGAGGCAGTTTATTTTGGCGGAAAGAAGAGGAGCCCGAAGCAGATACACGAATTTGCGAGCGAAAGATGGGGTGCGTTAGCAGGGTATGCGCAGCAGTACATATTTTGGTATGGAAGAAGCAGGTGGAAGACATGGATCTCAAAGAACAGATAGAAATCATACACGAATCGCTGGAGAGGAAGCAGCAGGGCATGGACAGGATACTACAGAGGTCACGGGAGATGGTGCGCATGGCTTCGAAGGCGATAACGCTCATGCACGCAAACAGGATGGATGATGCTGCAAGCATGATATCCGAGATGGATTCGCAGAGGGATGAGATGCTTAAGATGTCAAAGGAGGACGGCATGGAATTTTACTCAGTGCAGCCGCTCCAGGAGTATGTGGAGGCGAAGGCGCTCTTCAGAATAATAAATGATGGGAGTATTCCATTGGCAGAGGGCCTTGGCGTGCCGCAGGAACCGTATGTCCTTGGGCTCATGGACGTAGTTGGAGAACTGAAGAGGGAGATACTTGAGTCCATCAGCTCCGGGAGGGGCGAACTGGCGGATGCCTACCTTGCAAAAATGAAAGAAATCTACGACTCGACAAGGGGCATAAGGTTCTCCGATTCGGTGCTCCCGGGATTCAGGAGAAAGCAGGACGTTGCAAGGGCACAGATAGAGAGCGCTTGGAGCGACATACTATCTAGCAGGAGATAAAGAATTTCATCTTTACAGCTTGCTGCTTTTGCCTTTAGGCGCAGATGTATAGAGCCTGTGCAGTATTACTGACATCTCTTTGCATGAGGCCGCCCTGTCTATTATCGAGTTTATGCGTTCGGTGCCAATGCCTTCCTGCGCGGCTTTCACGAGCGGCGCATGAATCCCGGATTCGATTATCGCAGATACCAACCTTTCTTGTGCGTCGCCGCGGCGCTTTGGCAGGACCTTGCTGACCAGTGCCTGCGATACTCCGAATCGCCTTGCAATCTCGCTCTGCTTCATGCCGCTTTCTGAAAGTTTACGCATCGCTGCACGGCGCAGCGAGGGTATGGAAACGCTGAGCATCCTTTCGCAAATCAAGTCCATCATTCAACACCGAGCTTCTCCTTCAATCCGCGTATGCCTTTTTTCTTTTCCTTTGGATTGTCGGGCTTGCGCTCAGGCTTGTCCTCCTTGTAGTCCTTAGGGAGTGCGACGGCCTCAAATTTATTCAGTATGGCGTCGATCACGGGCTTCCTCTCTTTCCGTGGCTTGGGCTTTTCCTCCTTGTAGTCCTTGTATTCCTTTTGTTCAGACGGGCCATTGAGCTGTGGAAGTTGGGGCATCTGGAACTTGACGCGACGGCGCGGCTTTGATTGCGACTCCAGCATGGCGGATATTATTCCAGAAATCTCGGGATGCTCGCCTTGGAACTTTGACAGTGACACAACGATAACGTTGGCTTCAGCCTCTTTTGCCTCATCGAAATCCGCAGCATTGCTGCAGCTGTATGCCCTTACCCCCTCGATTTTATTCGCTTCTATGGATGCCTTGGCGGAGCTTTCCGAGAGCAAAAGCACAAAATCATAGCTCTGTATTGCTGATTTGAGCTCGGACTGGATTTGCTGGGATCTGGCGCCGGATTCGCTTATCACTGCAGTTCCGCCTGCCGCAGCCACAATGTTAGAAGCTCTTATCGCGAACCTGCTGTCATCCGAAATTATGTAAATTGCCATCTGCATCGTTATATTGGCTTGCAAAAAACATTATTAACCCTTGCCACACATAACCTAGTGAGGTGTTATATTGAGAGGGAAAGAAACTCTAGTCACTTGCGAATCATGCGGCAGGAAGGTACCGAGAAATAAGGCAGTATCGTTTGAGAAGTCCGTCCACTTCGGAACGGAGCTTAGAAATGCTAACGATGTAAGATTCTCCGAAAGGATGAAGGTATATTACTGCATAAGCTGCGCAAAGCACAGGGGAATATTCGAGAAGAAGAAGAGGAACGCTATTGAACATTCGAAGAAGATGTTTTGAGTGGCGGTAAAAACAGACGACCTTTTAATTTTCAAGGATAGGGCAGGAATTGCTAGGGCTTCCGCAAGGAAGCCGGCAGCAGCCAAACCCGAAAAAGCAAGCCCCGTGCGTCGCGCCGAACGGGAGGAAAAACCTGAAACCAGCTACGCAGAGGAGTTCGGCCTGACTGCGCAGCAAGAGGAAGGAAACAAGGAAAGCGATGTAATGTGCACATGGCATCCTTGGAGAAAAGCATTCGACACGTGCGCATACTGCAAGAGGCCTTTCTGCTTCGAGGATCTTGTCAGCGAACAGGGCAAATATTACTGCCTTGAAGACATGGACAAGGCTGCTCCGGAAGGGACCAGCAAAGCTTACGTCACGCATTCCGAAATCAGGGTTGCAGGAGGAGTGATTCTGTTGGTGTCGTTCGCCGTCTTCTTTTACAGGTATTGGCAGCAGCTCGTGTTCATAGGCGGCTACGCCAACAAAGTAGGGTTCTTTCTTTTCCTAAAGCTCATAACTCCTGCGTATGTAGTAGCCATAGTAGGAGGGATAGCAGCCTTGCTCATACTTATCTCTGCAGTCATGGTTTTCATGGAGAGCGGGAAGGGGCTCGGGCTGGGCATAGCCAGCTCAATAATTATGATAGCTGCAATGCTCTATTCGTTCACCAGCGGGGTGGAGATTTGGAGCGTTGTTGTCGCAGCACTTTCCATAGTGTCGCTCGTTCTGCTCGGGTATACTTTAAGTTCATACAAAGCGGAGGAGGTTGTAGCCGGGTATAAGGAGAGTCCTGGAGCGGAGAACGAGGATCTGCCATTTCCGAACGTTGGAAGATTTTAAGCAACAGAGTCTATCGTCCTAGACTGGTATCTTCCCTTGCGCTCTATCTCCGCAAGCTTCGAAATTATGGCCGCCTTTCCAGAGGGGTTGTAGCTGCTTAGGAACTTTGAGAACTCTTCAGGCTTTACCGAGCGCTTCATCAGCAGCAGGTCTATTGCCTTCTCCTCTGCTATCGCATTTGAGGAGGAGAGGCCGAAGTCTATTATGAAAATGTCCTGCCCAGAGATGAATATGTTGGCTGGGGTGAAATCGCCGTGTGCTATGCCAAGATCGTGCATTCTCGCCAGTTCAACAGCAGATTTGCGCAGCGCCGATATCGGGATCCTACTGCCCCTCTGCATGTCTGATAGCCTCGTGCCATCTATCAGCTCCATGAGTATGGTGTATCTCCCCATAGATAGCAGCCTTGGGACCCTGACCCCGCCGCGCAGAAGCTTGAGCATGATACGTGCTTCGGAGCGCGTGCGCCTGAGGCGCAGCTGCGTATCAAGCTGTTTTATCCTGTAGCGCTTAGGGTCCCTTTTTTTGAGGGCAGCATCGATGCCGAAAAATTTCTCCTTTATCACGACTGCCTCCGCCCCTTCTGAGAGCAACAGTTCTACCATGTTATTCTCACCCTGTCTATTCTGTACTTTTGGTCGACGCTGCACGAGGATATGTCGAAGCGGCTCCCTGAGCGCAGCATCTTTTCGGCTACTAGCGCTATCATTGCGCCGTTGTCAGCGTTGTATTCGTTCGGTGCAACTCCGAAGCTTATGCCTCTGTCTTCACATATGGAGGACACCATCTCCTTAAGCCTGGCGCTCTGCGCAACGCCACCGGATAGGATTATTGAATCGCGCCCAGTTAGAAGGAGAGCTCTCTCAGCCGCCTCGCATATCATTGAGAACGCCGTCTCCTGCAATGAAAACGCCACATCCCTTACGCTGTGAGCAGAAAGCATCTTTCCTGCATGTGTAAGCAGCCCGGTGAAGGCGAAGTCCATGCCCTTCGTAGTATACGGCATATCTATGTATCTGCCACCTTCAGCCTCCCTAGCCACTGTCGAGCCCCATGCAGGGGACAGCCCTGCAAGCCTTGCAAATCCGTCGAGCATGTTGCCCACCCCTATGTCTAGCGTTTCACCGTACACGCGGTAATGGCGCGGCTTCGCCTCCATGCCGAGTATCTGCGAATTGCCCCCGCTCACGTATACCGCAAGAGGATCTGAAAATCCGTATATATGCTTCGTTATCTCTATATGCGCAACCGAGTGATTCACAGGTATTACAGGCTTGCCATATTTCAGCGCAAGCGCCCTTGCAGCTATGTTGCCTACCGATAGGCATGGGCCTATTCCAGGGCCCTTTGTATAGCCAATCGCATCTATTTCGTCCATTGAAAGCCTAGAATCACGGAATGCCCTTCTTATGCTCGCTGCCACATGCGATGAGTGAAAATCTGCGACCTTGGTTGGCACTATGCCCTTGTCGGTTATGGGATACATGGAACGCACGTTAGCTAGAACCTTCCCATCTGACACTATGCCAACACCCAGGGTATGGGCGCTGCTTTCAAAGGCGAGTACTGCCATGATTATAAGAATGAGGGCACAGGGATAAATTCCTTACGCGACGTCTATGTTAGACTCGTTGTAGCCGAGTTTTATCAATGCTTTTATTGCGTCGTCCTTGTGGTTTCCCTGCAGCTCTATGGTATCATCCTTGTGGGTACCGCCACAAGCGAGCATGTTCTTGAGGTTCTTGGTCACGTTCTCTATCTCGTCGCCGCTTATCCCGCTGACTACGGTCATTACCTTGTTGAACTTGGCCTTCTTTGTATAGACCTGGACCTTTGACTCGGTCTCCTTGTCAAGAACAGAGCAAACACAGATGTCTTTTGGCAGCCCGCACTTGGGACATATATCCTGCATTAGAGAGACGCACCTCTTTCATTAAGAATGGTGTTTATGCGCGCTATGTCGCGCTTTATCGCCCTTGTCTTCACTACCTTGCTCGAAACTCCAGTCGAGGCTATCTTGCGCTTCTCCACGGACAGTTCAAGCTTTAGCTCGTTCAGCCGCTTGTTTAGCGCATCAGCCTGCAGTTCTCTCAATTCTTTGGCCTTTATCTTAACACCCTAAAACTTAGTGCAGTATTATTGCGCTGTTTAATATATTAAAGCTTTTCTAAGAAGCGCTTTACCGGTGTTGCCGCAGCCGCCAGCGTTCTCGGAGATGCTTGTAGGTTATGGAATTCATAGAAAGATATTTAAGCTTTTTTGTGGAATTATGAAAGAGTGTTTAGAGCAAATTCTATTTAATCTTCCCCACCCTCTAAACACCCCCCATTGTTTTGGCTTCAGCGGATGCTAGAATAGTACAGAAAACTGAATCCGGACTTAGCCCCGCTTTTGAGTAAGTAGGCTTATTCATTGGTTCATAGGAAGATGCAGAAATGCTTATAAACCCATACTGTGATGCGTATTCAGTAAATTTATAGGTGAAAACATGATGGGAGGAACAGCAAGCGGCGGAGCAGGAGGAGCATAAGGAGTTTTTCTTTTTCTCTGTTATTTTTAATCGTATTCTTCAGTGTATGCTTTATTCTTGAATTTTCTCAATTTGTAGAATGTTTCTTCGGCGTAGATCCTTGGCGACTCGGATTTTATCTTGTAATCCGATATTAGGGCATTGAACTGCAGGGTGTATTGCGGGTCGATTCTGCGGTATGGAATCTTCCCTAAGATTATTGATGTTGTGGATAGCTTCTGGATGTCTATTCCTTTTACCAACGCGGCCATGTCTGACGCAGTTTCTTCCAGCTCGTTACCCTCTATTATCGGGATGAAGAATATGATTTATACATCGATGCATGTGCACAGGAAAAGCGTATCCTGAAGAATACGATTAAAAATAACAGAGAAAAAGAAAAACTCCTTATGC
>JAMCZI010000030.1:47074-48339 GCA_023485545.1 Candidatus Martarchaeota archaeon | reverse complement strand
CAGGCACAAAGAACAGCATACATCTCAGCATAAGGGGGCTAACAACAAACGTTACCTACATCAACTCGACATACTCATACGGCTGCACGCTGTTCTACAGCAATTTTACCGGCCCTGCGCAGAAATACCTGGTCACCATAAAGACAGGCAACTCGATTGTCCCGTCAAAATGCACCAATTCGATTGTCATACTGAATACCACGACAAAAGCACCATATGGAGTGTACCCGTTCATATACAATGGCAATTTCTCCACTGGAACTTATACAGGGTGGAACGTCAGCGGAATAGGGTTCGGAGCCTATCCATCCAACATAAGCACCCTTAACGCAAAGGGCTGCTATCCAGGAAAGCCGTGGAACAACAATTCTGTAGGATACGCAGCCTCGACGATAAACTGCAACCTGGTGCACAACTACGGCAACCTTACATCCTATCCGTTCAAGGTGAGCAAGGCATTCATAAACTTCCAGGTTGTAAGCACTGACGACCCTTACGCTTATGTAGAGCTGCTAGTCAACGGCACGCCGTACGAGCGCGTTTACTTTGACACTGTAAACATATCAACCGCTTCGTCACAGGCGTCGAAGTTCATGAACGCAAGCATACCTGTGATAAACCTAACCGGCAAGGTAGTCCAGATACGCGCCGTCACGCGGATAGAGTCCTTCCTGAACTACATAGCGGTAACCAATTTCAGGATGTCAAACAGGCCAAACCTGGCTCCAGGAATAGTAGTCAAGACGACAATGTTCAACCAGTCCTGATTAGGGCCTGTATTTCAGCAGAGCAGCTATTCCCTTGAATCCAAGCATGAGCTCCTGGCCGTACTGCCCATTTGAAGATATGAAAGTCGTCTCTACTCCCTGCTTGTCAGCCTTCTCTACAAGCTCCTCAACAGGGTCGCTCTGATCAACTATCTCGAAATTGCCACCGCAGTCGTGCTTCTCAAGCTTAGAATTGCCCTCTTCTATCCTTGTGACCTCGAAGCCGCACGAACCGCACTTGTAGTGGACCTTCCTGAGCTCTATGTCCTCGCTTATCAGGAGCTTGTCTACCGCATTAGCGTCAAGCGCCTTCTTTACATTCTCATAGCCGTACGTGGCAAGGCCGTTCTTCGAGAGCTCTTTGAGGAACCTCTCCATAAGCCTCCGCTCCCCCATGACGGCCTGCTCAGAGAGCAGGTCTTTTGCCTTGTCAAGAAGCTCGTTCATCCCTGTATGCTCGTCAGTATATCCGGTGTCGAAGACTCCGAGAACCTTGAC
>JAMCZI010000030.1:0-47064 GCA_023485545.1 Candidatus Martarchaeota archaeon | reverse complement strand
TAATACAGTACCTCAAGCTCTACAACAAGGCCTTTTATTTTGAAGTCATACTTCTTGAACACGTCGTTTATAGAGTCCGATATCTCCTTGTAGTAGTCGCTTATGCTCTCCTCTATCGCTCTTGTGTACCTTGCGGCTGATTGGCCGCCTTTGTGCACCTTTGCATGCGCGAACGACCTGAGAGTCTTCTCAACGGTCATGCCTGTGCCCTTTAGCGTCGCTATCGTGGCGTCCCTTCCATCCATCACGAGGAACACGTACATGTCCTTCGCCTCCATCATCGACTCTATCGGCTCTATCAGGAAGGAGGAGTCGCACCTGTATATGTTCGCCTTTATCGGCTGGGGCGGCTCTATGGAGAAAAGCTCTATATCCGTCTTTGCCTGCTCCTTGGATATGTTGCCGCAGAATACAGCTATGCCGTTCTTCGGCGGCTTGTTGTAGAGCTTGAGGTACTGTATTATCTTCTCTATTGCTCCTTGGACGTTAAGCTTTGTGGTCTTGGACTTTATGTTTGAGGACTGGCTGTGCTCATCCCTGAGCTTCGCTATCTCCTCCGATATCTGGAAATCCGGCGGCACATATATGCTTATAAGCTCTGTGCCTGCCCCTCTTATCGAGGCGAGCCTCTTGAGCTCCTTTTTTATGTCGTATTCCTGCTTCATAAGTATCACCTGCATGGGCCAATGGCCAGTGCACAAAAGCGAGAAACGTCTGCGCTAATATTCACTACGTTAATCGTTATATGCGTTTCCGTTGAGGGCAGAGCGCATCATTTCACTGCTATCCTGTCCTTGCCCATGTACTTGACCAACACATCCGGCACTCCTATGCTCCCATCCTGGTTGAGGTAGTTCTCCGCTATCGCTGCAAGCGTCCTCTGCACAGCAACTCCAGTGGCGTTGAGCGTGTATACATAGTCGCGCCCATCCTTTCCGTCGTATTTTATGTCAAGCCTTCTGCTCTGCCAGTCAGTGCAGTTCGAGCCTGAAGTAAGCTCCCTGTACCTCTGCTGGCCCGGGAACCAGCCTTCTATGTCTATCTTCTTCGCAGCTACAACTCCTATGTCGCCGGTGCATATGTTGACCATGTGGTAGGGTATGCCAAGCTTCTGGAATATCGACTCTTCGTTGGCTATCATCTCGTCGTATATCTTCCATGAATCTTCCTTGTTTGAGAAGACGAACTGCTCCACTTTCTCGAACTGGTGCACCCTGAATATTCCTTTCGAATCCTTGCCGTGCGATCCCGCTTCCCTCCTGAAGCACATGCTGAATCCTGCATATTTTATCGGAAGCTCCTTCTCCGAGAAGGTCTCGCCTGCGTACATCGCTGCGATCGGGTGCTCGGAAGTTGCTATCAGGAACATCTCGTCCTCCATCCTCTCGTAGCCAGCCTTGCCAGCAACCTCCTTGGCGTCTGTCGCCGCGTACAGCGCATCCTCGAAGTCACCCAGCCCTGTGACACCCTTGTAGTACTGCTTCCTCAGCATGTATGGGGTGGATATCGGCATGTAACCCTTTCCATAAAGCTCGTCCATCACGAACCTTATGAGCGAGTGCTCAAGCAGCACAAGGTCGCCCTTCATGTAATAGAAGCGCGAGCCTGAGATCTTGGCAGCGCGCTCTATGTCGAGCAGCCCCAATTTCTCCAGTATCTCGGCATGGCCGATACCTATCTTCTTGCCTGTGTCGCCCCATTTTTTGATCTCCACGTTCTCAGAATCGTCCTTGCCGTACGGCACGCTCTTGTCAAGAATGTTCGGCATGTTCCAGAGCAGGTAGTCCGCCCTCTCCTCAAGCTCTGCGAGCTGCTTTTCCATAGATTCTATCTCACCCTTGGTCTTCCCAAGCTCCGCTATCTTGCCGGATGCATCCTTGCCTTCCTTCTTCATTGCTGAAACCTCCAGGCTCTCCCTGTTCCTCTTCGCCTGGAGCTCCTGCATTGCAGTCTTAAGCTTTCTTATTTTCTCGTCAAAGCCGACAAGCTCGTCCAAGGGGTAATCGCTCTTCCTTCTCGCGAGCGAGTCCCTTAGCTGTTCAATGTTATCGCGCACATACTTGGTTGTTATCATGCAAACACTCGGTAGAACAGTACTTATTAGCCACTCAACTTTTTAACCCTTTTATGCTAAGCTATAAATGTGGCTGAAATATCCATAGTGCATACAGCCGAGTCGCAGGACCTTGCCACCGGGATAGGCCGGAGGCTTGGATCGAGGCCAATGCCTGTGTCAGAAATCCCCTTCATGGACGGCGAGCTGAAGGTGAGGCTTGCGGAGAAGCCAGAATCGCCAGAAGTCCTTTTCATAACAAGGCTGTATCCGAATCCTAATAGGTCAATAGTAAGGGCTCTGTTCGTTCTGCATTACCTTAATTCTATCGGGAAGCGCATCAGGATGTTCGTCCCGTACATGGCGTACGCGCGCCAGGACAGGGAGTTCCTCGAAGGAGAAAGCGTCTCGATAGAGGCCGTGCTCTCCCAGTTCGCCCATTTCGGGGTCACAGACCTTTTTACCGTAGACGTTCACAGCGAGAAGTCACTGTCAAACAAGAGCCTTCGCATGCACAGCATAAGCGCAATCCCAGCCCTCGCAGAAGCGGTGAAGGGGGCGATGGACACCAAGAACGCCATCGTGATATCGCCGGACAAGGGCGCCGCAGCAAGGGCCAATGGGCTCTCCTCGCTGCTCGGGGTGGAAAACTTCGCGATGGACAAGAGCCGCGACCGCGTCACTGGCGAGGTGAAAACAGCAGACATAAACTTTGACGTGAAGGGAAAAGACGCAATAATCGTTGACGACATGGTGTCTACTGGCGGAAGCATAGCCAACGCGTCCTCGATACTCCATAGCCACGGCTGCAGGAGCGTCAGCGCGGCTTTCACCCACGCTCTCCTTGTCGGCAATTCCCGCGAAAAACTCTCATCTTCGGGGATAGGCAGGATGTTCTTCACCAACACGATAAGCAACTCGGACGCTGCGATAGACATATCCGGCGAAGTAGCAAAGGCTGTCATAGGAAACGTTAAAGAACTTTGATGCAGAATCTCCTCTGCGCAGGGGTGGCGGAGTCTGGTCAATCGCGCAAGGCTTAGGACCTTGTGCCTTAGGGCTGCGTGAGTTCGAATCTCACCCCCTGCATTTCAGTCGTTAACCTTGCGACATGGCAATAACGTGAACCTGGTGTCGAAATGGAGATAGCGTATTCGGATTTTGAGAAGGTCGAGATGAGGCTAGGCAGGATTATCAAGGCGGAGCTTTTTCCCGAGGCTAAAGTCCCATCCTACAGGCTTGAGGTTGACTTCGGGCCGTTCGGCATCAAGAAGACTTCTGCGCACATAACCAATTATGCACTTCAGGAGCTTCCCGGCAAATACGTTGTCGCGGTAGTCAACTTCCCAAAGAAGCAGGTTGCCAACTTCATGTCTGAAGTGCTTGTCCTCGGTTCCCTCTCAAAAAACGGCGTTGTGCTCCTTACTCCTGATAAGCCGGAGAATGCGTCCTTGGGCGACAGGATAGGATGACTTACCTTATGAGCCTAGGTATGTTGCCTACAAGGCTCTGATACGCCTCGCACGAGGTCCACTGGTTTGGCTCCCTTCCATTGAGTATGTCATCCCTCACAGACTTCGCAGCCTCGCTGTCGAGCAGCGGCTCGAGCGAGTATCCGGTGTCGCGTACATTGCCTATCTCCTTGTTCCACATTATGGATGGATAGACCTTGCCATAGCTGTCCATGAAGACCGAAGCCTCCATGCTCCTGCTCCTCATAGGGCTCTTCCCAGTTACGGCATAGTCGACAAGGTTCCTAAGGAATGCGCCCTCTATCGACTGTATTATGCTGGGCTGTATGCTGCGCTTTCCTATGAGCCAGTTTATCTCCTCGACAACTTGGGTGTCGTTCGCCTTTATGTCGAGGTTCGAGTTGCCATAGTAGTTGTCTGATATCTGCCCGAGGTTTATGTGGAAGTCGTTGTATCCTACTCCTGGAAGCTCTCTCATAACCGCTTCTACCGTGTCCTTGAGCTTGCCCTGGTTGAACCTGCTCATAGTGTAGCCGAATACGAAGAAAAGGTTGCCGTATTCCTTCTTCAGGCGCTGCAGCATTCGGAAGGTGTCCATCGCCTTGTCGAAGTTTCCCTGTATGCCGCGTATCCTGTCGTGCAGCTCCCTGTAGCCGTCCAGGCTCACTGTTATCGCGACGCGCGGTATGCCTAGCTCGAGTATCTCCCTAAGCTTCTTCTCCATGAGTGCATGGTTGCATAGCGAGTTGGTCGGCATCGTAAGTATGTAAAGTTTCTTCGAGTTCTGCTTGAACGCCTTCGCTATATCGACAAGGTCGCTTCTCATGAATACCTCGCCGCCTGTCAGCTCTATCCACTTGAAGTAGTTGTTTGCAGCGGCGAACTTTGCTATCTCGTCGGCGCCAAGCTCGCCCTTGGGCTTCATCTGCCATATGTTGCAGGTGAGGCACCTGGAGTTGCACCAGTACGTTATTGCGAAATTAAGCTTGTATGGCCTGTCAAGCTTCGTGAAGTTGGATTTGAGCGCTGTCGAAGCGAGGCCAAGCATATTGGCTACTGACATGTGATCTCTCAAGAAATAGGTGTTTTGCAGATATTTATACACTACTGTGCGGGAGCTGAAGCACTTTGCCATTTCTGTCCAGAGCCGTGGAAAATTAGCAATCTACATGACCATAACTTATATAAAATACAAAAGCTGATATTGGTTCTGTAAAGGTTTTCAAACTACTTGCTGTGTTACAATGCCAGCTCCAAACATCAGGCTAATGGTACTCGCTGCGATAATCCCAATGCTCCTCCTTGTAGGGCAGGCAGGCGCTCTCACTGCTGTGCTCAGCGGCTCTTGCAGCCCAGGCGTTTCAGGGCAGTCGCAGTATGTCAATTTCTCTGTTTATGACTCCGGCAACGCGTCCGTCACGAACATGGTGCTTGATCCCAATTTCGTGGGGCTCAACATGACAGGGGCTAACAGCATAAGCCTTGTAGCGCCAGGCAACAACTATTCCGTGAGGCTGTACGTCAACGGTACCGCAATGCCTGGCTCATATGCCGGCGCTATAATAGCAAGATACACGCAAGGGCCTTCGGTGTTCTTCGCATCTTTCCCATGCCTTGCAAGCTTTGGCAGCCACGGATCTTCCCAGATAAGCACTGTCGCAAAGGAGAAGGGAAACAGGATAAGCGGAGAGGCCTTCAACATAGGCAGCACGCCACTCAACGTCAGCGTGTACATGTTCGTGCCCCCTGAGTTCAGCGTTTCGCCAAGCATGGAGAATTTCACGATAGGGCCGGATTCCGAAAAACCATTCAACTTCACATATTCAAAGCCCAACGAGAGCGACATAAACACCTCGTTCGCACTGGGCTCCTCCTATGTATACAGGGGCGAGCACTATGCCGCGCTTTCCTCAATGTCAATTAACCTGTACAAAGGCGCCAACGGGATTAACCTGGACCTTCTTGTCCTGTACGTGAGTGGCGGGATAATAGCCGCACTGGTAGCGCTCATAGCCTATTCTGTGCTTTCTAAGCGGAGGCGCCTGAAGGGCAGCAATGGTGTATGAATGCGTTCAAAGCGTCCCGAAGTAAGCATCATAATACCGACGTTCAACGAAAAGCGCAATATAGCCGAGCTGCTTCACAGCGTAAAGTCCGTCCTGAAAGACTACACATATGAAATAATAGTAGTGGACAAGCACTCGCCGGACGGCACGGCTGAAATAGCCCGCAGCCTTGGGGCAAAGGTCATGTACGATGATCTGGGGAAGGGCTCTGCACTGATTAAAGGCATGAAAAGCGCGAAGGGCAGGGTCATAGTGTCGATGGACGCAGACCTGTCAAACAATCCGTCCGAGCTAAAGCTCCTGATATCCGGTATACAGATAGGCTACGACGTCTGCATGGGCTCGCGCTTCCTTACTGGTGGTGGATCTGACGACATGCCCCTATTCAGGAAGTTCGGGAACAAGATTTTTGTGTCCTTGGTCAACCTGCTATACGGCTCGAAATACACGGACATGTGCTACGGGTACAGGAGCTTCTCACGCAGGGCTATCAGAAAGCTGGGCCTCCGAGAGAAAGGCTTCGGCATAGAGACTGAAATAAACATAAAGACCCAGAAGACGGGGCTCAGGGCGATGGAGGTGCCGAGCTACGAGAAGAAGCGCGGCTTCGGTGAGGGCAAGCTCAGGTCGTTCTCCGACGGATACAGGATACTGAAGGCTATATTCGGGAACCTGTTCAGCTAGCGTTAAGCCCCACAACCCTGTAGAAGGAATACGTCTGTCCAGTCTGGTTGTATGTCGCGTTCGCTATCGTGCTCAGGATGAAGTCGCTTTTCGCATAGGTGCATATGTTGTTGGGCGTGTAGCACCAATAGCCGTAATCAACCACCAAGCAGCTGTACTCTTTTGAGAACGTGGCATACTGCTGCCTGTCATAAAGGTACCCGAGCTGCGCTGCTGTCCTGTTGTTTATGTTGAACAGCGTCGGGTCGTAGCTGAAGACGAGGCAGGAGCTCGGTATCAAATGCGATTCGTTGTACACGAAACCCTCATAGAACCTCGCGTTGCCCGCTTGCGGCAGGTTGTTGGGTGATACAGCCACGTATTGCAGCTGGTTGTAGAAACCATACAGTATTATCGCCACTAGGATCGCGGCAGCAGCGTACATGATAAGCCCGCTGTGCGCCTTTTTCGTGTGAGGCACTTCTGCGTCTGTGGCAGGCTGCATTTCCTCCTCTGCAGGCTGAGGCTTCCCTGCATCCGTGGCATTAACCTTTGCGGCATCCTCGCTACTTGTCACACTGATCTCAGGTGAAGCTGGCGGGGCTTCATCCTTTTTCGCTTCTGGAACAGTTTCTGCGTTGCTTGGCACAGCTTCTTTCTCCGAACTGCCATCTTCAGCTGCAGTGCCCCCATCCAAAACTACGCCATCACTGTCCATGGTTACCCTCCCTTATGGTCTCAATCACCTTTGAAGCGCCGTAGCCTCCAAATATGCTTGCCTGTGCAATGAGGCTTAGCATGAATCTCCAGTCCACCCCATACGTGACGCTTCCGGCATAGAACGATGTGTAAATCAGGAAGAACACAAGGAACCACCCTCCAATCGCAAGAAGAAGGCGCCTGTCGTATACCGCCATCAGCGCAGCCCCGAGTATTCCGAGCGCAGTGAATGCCAGCGGCTGCACTATGTATTCCTTGTCGAATGCGTCCGCCCAAAACTCCAGGTTGGAGCATATATTGGCGTCGAACTCCTGGATTCCTATCTTCCCGTTAGCCACGATTGTGCTGTTTGCCGACCCTGGCGAGACGCAGCTGTTCTGCAGATACGCCCCTTGGTATCCGTATGAGCCGCTCACCAGCTCGTGCACAGTGTAAACCGCTTCGGGTGAAACAGCCAGCACTAAAAGGAGCAGTATCACGAGAAATTCTGTGTCCATCAGATGGTCCTTCAGCCTCTTGAAATTCAATGCCAGCGATTTGCCCATGCTGCTTTCATCCAGCACCAAAAACATCGCAGGTATAACTATAATGTACGCCAGCGCGTCAACCTTCATGTACGTGAGCACTGCGAGCGAGAACACGGCTGCTGACAGCGTTATCGCTTTCTTCTTCTTCATGAATACCAGCACGCAGAATAGCGCGACCAGCGAGTAGGCGAGCATTGGCATGTCCGACGTGGTCGGTCTTGCCCATGTCAGCAGCGCTGGGGACAGCGCCATGAGCAGCTCAGCGAATGCAGAAGCTGTGAAATCTCCTGTCATTACGAGCGCCACGAGGAACGTCATGAAAACTGCCACGCCTCCAAGGAAGAACTCGGCATTGTATGCCGCGCCGCTGTTTATCCCGCCTATGGCAAATGCGATCGCTATGTTGAACGACGTGCCTATCGGCTCGTGGTATATCTGCCCGGAATAGCACAGGGACGGCGACCCGTAGTTGCACATCCACGCCTGCCCAGTGTGGAGCAGGTCGAGCGCGCCTGCCTGGTATATGGCGTCGTCGAAAAAAAGCTGCTGCGTCGGAACCACAAACGCCGCCTCCGCAAATACGAAAATCGCAAGTATCCCTATCGCAATTGCGAGCTTTCTCGCGTTCAGCCCGGACTCGCGAAGCGCTGCGGCGAAGTGCCTCCTGCCTATCGCGATCGAGGCAATTGTCGCCACGAACGCAAGCGTCAGCCCCGCAGTAAAGAGATATTCTTCAAGGCCCGCAAGGTTCATTTAAGACCACTCCTGTTCTCAACGAAATAGTCACCGACGAACATGTACCTGGTCTTCGTCTCCCTCATCGTGGCTATTGCGTCAGCAGGAGACATAACTATCGGTTTCCCGTGAACGTTGAAGCTGGTGTTCAGAACAAGCCCGGCGCCTGTCTTGCCCCTGGCGAGCCTCTCCAGAAGTTTCATGTACCTGGGGTTTTCTCCAGCAACCATCTGCGGCCTGGCCGTGCCGTCAATCTGCACTACAGATTTTGTAAGCGCCCGTGCATCGTCCTTCACCCTGTACGCCATTGTCATGAACTTGTCTGCTCCCTTGCTGTCGTATTCTAGAAGCCGTGACGCTTCGCTCTCTAGCATCGACGGCGCAAAAGGCTGGAACCACTCGCGTTTCTTCACGTACAGGTTCAGCCTGTCCTTCACGCCGTCAGAGTCGCTCCTCGCCAGTATGCTCCTGTTGCCGAGAGCCCTTGGCCCGTACTCCATCCTGCCCTGGAACCAGAATACATACTTGTCCGAGCCTATGAGCTCTGCCGCGTGGCCCTCTGGATCGGAGTCCTCGCTGAACAGTATCCCCTTCGTTCCCTTCAGCTCCTTCTCTATCGATTCGTGGTCGTATTCGGGGCCGAGGTATGCGCCGAACTTGTACTTGGATCTGCCTGTCATCAGGTAGTTTGTCTGGAGCGCGGCGCCAAGAGCTATTCCGCCGTCGCCCATGTGGGGGAAAATGTACCAGTGCTCCAGCGCGTCCAGGTTCCTGATTTCCATGTTCGCCTTTATGTTTGACATCACCCCTCCTGCGAAGGCGACGTCCTTGAAGCCGTACTTGTCTATTAGGTTGCTGACGAGCTTCGACATCACTTTTTCCATCATCTGCTGCGCCATATAGGCAACCTGCTCCCTCGGCATCTGCCATGCTATTCTCTGCAGGAGCCCGAACTGCCTCGCCGGGCTGTATCTCGCTGTGAGCTTGGTGCCTTCCAGCACAAAGAAGTCCTTGAACTTGTTCTCCTCGAACGGGAATGGATAGGAGTAGTCGGCCATGGCCATGACTTTGCCTTCGTCCTCAAGCTCCCTAAAGCCGAGTATGTTGGTTACCTGCTCGAAGAATATGCCTGCGGAATCTTTCACCTTTATGCCCATCAGGCGCTCCATCTTGCCATTCTCCAGCGAGCTTACCGAGCCGGACAGGCCATCGCCGAGCCCGTCAAGCGTCACCACCATCGATCTGTCAAACGGCGACGTGAATGCGGCTGTCGCCGCATGTGCAGTATGGTGCTCAACTATGTGCAGCCTAAACTTTTTGAAACCCATGTGCCTGAGCTTCTTCGATATTATGGAAGAACTGATGCTGCTGCAGAGCGGCAGTATCCCTACGCTCGTAAACCTGTACTTTATCATGTGCCTGAAATCCTCAAACTTGGGCTTTGGGATCTTTCTCCTCCTGAACTGATAATAATACTCCTTCATCGGCGGGAATATCCTTTCAAGCGTCTTCGTGAATTCAGTTGTCGAGAAAGCTATCTCCTCGACATCCGTTGGTTTTATTCCCTCATACTTCAGCGCAGCGTATATGGCGTTGTACGGGAAGTTCACCTCCAGCTTCCTCTTTGTAAAACGCTCCTCGTTCGCAGCGAACACTATCTCGCCATCCCTGAGCAGCGCAGCTCCGGAGTCGTGGCCGTCCCACAAGCCAAGTATGTACATGATAACACCGTTTACTTTTACAGATCCGCAAAGGATTATGCAATCAAACTTTTGTATAAATATAATTAAATGTAGCGCATACGCGCCAAATTGCCGTATGCCAAAGTATGCCTGGCTGCCATAAAAAAAGCTTTTTATATGTGTTCGTTTAACTAATTACTAGTTGTTTTTATAAAATAGGCGTTGGCATGAAAAACATTAACACACTGCTTAACGGAAAGATGGGGTATCTGAGGCTGCTCATTTCAGTGCTTATCTTTGGGTCATATCTCCTATCAGTGAGCTCTGCGACTACCACTACCGCCAACGCGCTCAACGCAATATGCGGAGTCTATTCAAGCGTCACAACAATAATATTCATACTCGGCCTGACGCTCATGATACTGGGCGGAGCAATATATGCTGGAGCGCACGTCGCACCATCAAGCCTCAAGGGAAGCCTTCAGGGCTACGGAATGGGCTTCATAGTGGGCGGCATAATAGGCGTCATAATCGTGATAATAGCGCCTTACCTGCTTCAGGTGATCTCCGGCAACACTGCGATAGCGTCGGCATGCAGCAGCACCTGATTGCAGCATGCCAATAACTTTCAGGCGCAATGCGGCTGCCAGCCGCATTTATAACCTATAAATAGCTTCTTTTTTCATTACTAACAGCGCATCGGTGTTGAATTGCCTGGAGTAATGCATTATTCGCTTGAGACGTACAGGAAGAACGCGAGACTTATACTGCTGTTCTCGCTCTCCTTCCTGATAGCTTTTGCCATACCGGTCCTCGCTGCGTTCCCGACTTTCAACGATGCGGGAGCGATACTGATAAGGACTTCGAGCCTCTTTTACTTCAACATCACGCCGCTTAGCGCATCAGTGATAATAATCGCTTCTATATTCTCCCTGCTATTCCTAAGCTTCGCCATAGTCTCGATAAACGTAATAGTGAAGCACAGCAGGATGCATGTGCGTGTGAGCGCAGAGGTGCTTAAGGGCATAGAGAAGTACACCGCCAGGATATTCGCGGTGCTGGGCCTTTTCACCCTTGCAATATTCGCTTCAGAGATACTTACCTACGGCATACGGCCCGTGGGGCTGATAACAGCAGTCGTAGGGCTTGCCCTAACGCCGTTCGTGTTCTACGCTCCTGCTTCCATAGTGATGGAGGATAGCCGCATACCAAAGGCGATGAAACGCAGCGCGAAGTTTTTCGCATCTGGCTTTTCCTATTTTCTTGTCTGGCTCGCCATTGCGGCCGTCTCTATTACTCTGATAGACCTCCTCTTCATAGCAGCCGTGCCGCAGTTCTCAGAATACCTATCAATCATAATTAACTCATTGCTTGTGATGCCATTCCTGATAGTGTTCCAGAGCGAGGCATACCTGAAGAAATTCCCGATGATGAGGAGGTAAGGCGGCCGTCCGCTCACATGTATAAATAGTTTTTGAGAGGAATCCTAATATGGCTGAGCAATATGCCAAAAGCCTTACAGCGCCTGCACGGAACGCTCTCGCCCTTTTTGTCGCTGTGCTCCTGATAGCTGCTATTTCCAACTATTCATTTGCAGCTGCGCCACCGCCGCCGCAGAACATATACCTGACACTGCAGGAGAACCCTGTCCCATTCGGCTACAACGACACGTTTCAAGCGACGCCGGTTAGCATGCCTTCCGGCACCACGCTGACGCTCTACGTTAATGGCGTCGAGCAGCTTAGCGGCCTATCCTACATAAGCTGCGACCTCTCCGGAAATTTTGGCGGGCAGACTGCATGCTACTACAGCGACGGCGCGGCAGCTCCGCTTCCTGCAGGGATCCAGACGATGACAGTAAACGCTATAAACTCAGGCACGGTGCTCAAGTCCTCCAGCCTTTCAGTGGATGTCGCTCCTGCTATCAGCGAGCCGTACTGCGTTGTCACGGGCACTTACATATCGCTCGGCGGCTGCCTCGAGGCTTCAATACCCCTCTCTGCAATAGGGTTGCTTGTAACGTTCGCAATGATAGCGCTGGCGTACATGCTCGGCGAGGTCGTGCAGATTGACGGCCTTAAGAAATGGTACAAGGGTGAGCTGTGGGAGGCGGCAAAGACAATAATGCTTCTAATCGTGATATTCTCTACGCTGATCATACTCAGCGGCATAGCCGTCAATTTCGTAGCCGGGGCATCCGCGCCAAACCTGCAGATAGGGACTCCAGGAGGCGGAAACAGGCTAGCAAGCAACCTCCAGTCCCTCTATGCGGCTGCCGCCACATTCACGCAGGCGCAGGTCCAGGTTTCGGAGAACGCATACGACACCGCGCTGGGCCTGGCTGACGGCATACAGTTCCTGAAGAGCCTCAACCTCGCGGTATGGTTCCCGATTCCCCTGCCTCCCTACCCTGCCATACCAGCTTCGCTCCAGTTCGGCTTCACCGGAAGCATATACAACACAAACGTGCTGGAGAGCTTTGACCCCACATCCTACTCGTTCCTCAAAGCGTTCATAGCTGTTGTGCTTGTGCCTGTGGTTGTGATACTCCAGTTCCAATCTGAGTTCCTATATACCGGGGCGATAATAGGCATAGGGATATTCATACCCATAGGCATAGTGCTGCGCGCGTTCCCATTCATGAGAGGAATAGGCGGCAACATGATCGCAGTTGGCATAGCAACCGCAATAATATACCCGTCGGTGCTTGTGCTGTTCAACCTGCCGATAAGCAGCATGATCGGCTCCACATTATCCACATCCGTTTCGCAGAGCTGCAGCGGTCTTCTCTGCAGCGTTGCATCGTTCGGGGCCGACATATCAAGCATTTTCAGCTCGGACATGGCTACCGGCTTTACTGCAGGGTTCGACAGCTTCGGCTCAATATATCCTGCGATGAACATCATAACCTCAAAGGCATTCATAGACGTGCTGCTCCAGTTCGTCCTGTTCATATTCGACCTGGTAATAGTCGTAGTGATAACGCAGAGCATAGCGAGGACACTGGGAGGTGAGCTGAACCTCAGCTTCGGCAAATTCAGCATAGCATAGTGGTATAAATGTTGCAGACTTGTGCACTTTACGGCGGCGCTTCGTACGTCAACAGCTGGCTAGGCATAAACTTCGCCGTAATACTCGCAGGTATATTCGTAGTGACGCTTGTCTACATGCTCTCGAGGTTCCTTCCGTCTTCGATGAAGGGGAAGATAACATCAGTCATGCGCGTCGAGCTCACGCAGCTCTTCATAAGCGTCATAATAATCATAGTGCTGATAGGCGCGGCTTCGACCGCATGCACCGCATCTACGGCTATAAGCCAGCACGTGACCCATACAACCGAGAGCCCCTTCGCCTACTCCGACTACTACATAGGTAACCTCACGCTCAACACAGGGCTGAGGCTGCTCACCAACATTTATCTGACCTCGATAGACTACGGCATAGACTCGAGGGTGTATCCGGCGCTGATCAATTACGAAGGGCCAGGATTCCTCAGCCATACGGCGAAAATTGTCTCGAAGTCTACTGCAAACAAGGGGGTCGAAATCTTCTCTGTCGGATTCAGCTTCGGCGCGGACCTCGGCGCTAACTTCGGAATACTTTCAGACCTCTACCTGGCTGTGTTCGGCCCTATAATAACGCTTGTGATAGGGTCGCTTTTCGTGCAGTACCTGTCCATACCCATATTTGAATACACTGCATTTACCGTAGTGCTGCCCGTTGCGCTCATAATGCGCTCGATAGCATATTCGGCTTCAGGTTCAGGCGGCCTGCGCAGCGCCTCCAACGCTGTGCTCGCCATAGCCATAGCTGTTTACCTGATATACCCGCTGATGATATCGTACAACTCATACATAGTGAACTGGATATTCTCTGTGCAGAACCCCTACTTCCAGTATCTGCACACATCGTTTACCCTAGATTCGCTTCCATCCACGTTCTTCAGCTCGCTCTCATCAAGTGTCTCGGGAAGCTTCCTCGGCATCACGACTCCGTCGCTAAACTCACTGCTTGGCAATTATGCATCTACCGGGGTGCTGCCGCTCTTCGACCCGTTTGCGGTCACATCACAGATCCTGACTACAATAGATGAAATGGCGCAGTTCATATTCGTGGGGATTTTCCTGTTTGGCCTTGACGTAGCAGTGACGCTCGGCTTCGCGCAGAGCCTTGCGTCCTCGCTTGATGCAGGCATAGAGGGGGCTGCCTCCTTCTGGGGCAATATATAGTGGTGCTTTCATGCTTTTCGATCCTTCTTTGATGCTGACGTTCGGGCTGGGTTCCGGCATAATACCCCTGGCGATAGCCGCGATACTGCTTGACTCGGCGATAATAGCAGTATGGTACATGATAGGCTCAGTCCTGAACAATTCTACAGTCAAGTCCTCGGCGATAAACGAGTTCTACCAGATAGCAGGGACTATACTGATAGCGCTTATAGTGATATGGGCGGTGACCACATTCGGCAAATTTTTCGAGACCGCGCTCTCTGGGACAAGCCTCATGAGCTACAACGCAATGAGCGGCTTGTGCTCATCGCTATCCAGCACGACAAACCTGAACCTCATAGGCGTAAGCCCGTCGCTGCTATATGCAGGCACAACTCCCGGCAGCACCCCCGGAATATGTAACATAATAGACGGCGCGCCCACTACAACAGACGTGACACAGATATCAGACTATCCTCTTGCAGTGAGCGGCCTGATACTGGCAAACATGACAAACCAGACGGTGACCAACCTCGACCAGTTCTTCGAGGTCGATGCCTACATAGGGTTCTTCGCAAAAGCGACGCCTACATTCAAGTTCTGCACCCAGGTGCCAAACCTTCTGGGCCCGTGCGTGGTCCCTGTTGTTCCTCTCAGGCCGATAATCAGCACCGGAATCTCCTATACGCCGTATGCCGGCTATGCCATGATACTAGGGTCAATGAGGAGCATTGGCGACATACTGTCGTTCGCGTTCGAGTCGTTCACGCTGCAGATGCTTCTGCTCACCGCCTTCCTTCTTGCGTGGCCATACCTGATATTCGGCGGCATAGTGCTTCGCGCTACTCCGTTCACGCGCAAGATAGGCGGCCTGCTGATAGCCATAGGCATTGGGGCGGTGCTCATATTCCCTGCAATATACACGATAGAGTACCTCTCCATGGGCGCTGGAATAAACAACGCGCTCATATCCCAATCAAGCCAGGGCATAACATCGACATACGGCTTCAACTCTATATACACGAGTGCGCTGACCGCCCTTCCAGGGCCGAATGGCGGCACTTACGCTGTGAATTTCTTCAACGAGCCAAAGATAAAATACATAGCCGAGCAGTACAGCTGCTGGCCAAGCGGAGGCTTCGGAGGAGCGGAAGCTGTTGACATAGCGTACCTTGAGATACCATTCATAGGGTTTTCCGGAGGTGTGGTCTCCCTTATCCAGACGCTTATATCCGGAGCGCCATCGTTCAGCTCGATACCCGTGCTCAGCTTCCCGGACTCGTGCTCCCCTGGAGATGCGGTATCATTGGTGTTCCCGATACTCAACGCATCGGCGATAATAGGCGTATCATCATACTTCCTCCCTATATTGAACCTGATAATAACGCTCTCCGCCATAATGGGGATATCCGGCCTTATGGGTGGCGACACTTCGATGGCAGGGCTGTCAAAGCTGGTGTAATAAATGAACAGGAGAAAAATTGCGGTTTCGTTCGTCATGCTAGCACTGCTTATGGCGCTCGTGGTCCCCGAATCGCACGCCGCCACGTCCAATGTGCCTAACCCCGACGCAGCATTCTGTTCGACGATAATATCACCATCCAATTCGGTCCTCAACCATCCGCAGTCGCTATCGTACTTGATAGAGATATCGATGATACTGCTGCTCACTGTCGCGACAGTTCTGGGCATAGTCTACTCCCTTGGCTATTCATTCAAGATAAACAGGCTTACAAATTTCGCAAAGACCGAATTTGGGGAGATAATAGTCACTGTGCTTATAATAGCGGTATTTGTCGGCACCTTCTCGGTGTTCAACAGCACGTACGGGAGCACAAGCATAGCAGGCATACCCGGGCTGAACACGCCTACTGCTCCATCAGCAAACGCACAGATATTCTCCTCCGACTGCTCCTACCTTGCGTATTACGGAGTCACAGAGATGCCGCAGCAGATAATAGCATATTCCATACTTGGAAACCTAGTCGACGCGGCAAAGAATGTGAACGTGCAGCTACAGCCAAACGGCTTCGGCGTCGCTTTCAAGCCATTCTCAGGATTTGCAATATACCGGTCGGTGCTGGATGAGGTTGTCGAGATTGCAGGCGGGATAGCCGGGCTTTTCATCGCGACAATAGCCCTTCTTGCGATATTCTTCTCGCTCTTTCCGATATTCCTGTATGTAGGGATAGTGCTCAGGAGTTTTCCATGGACCAGGGCAGCGGGAGGCGCGATGCTTGCGCTTTTCTTCGCATTCTACCTGATATTCCCGCTCCTCCTGCACTTCCTGCTCTCAATAAACGTATCTATAGTGCCGCCTCAGCTGCCGCCGAGCACGGTGAGCAGCCTGTCATCCACGTTTAGCTCTTTCAGCGTATCCGCTCCCACAGGAATATTTGCATCTCTTGGCAACCTCCTATCGCTGGATGCGCTTTTCGCGTTCATCTCAGGAGTGCTCGTGCCAATGGGCTACACCCTGATAGCGATAGGCTTCACTTTCATAATATCGTTCGACATGATGGAGACGCTCGCAGACATGCTGGGTGCGCCGAGCCTGTCAAGAGGCAAGGTGCTTAACAAGCTGATATGATGAATGCAACAAAGACTGCACTGATGTTCGCGCTCGCGATCGCGGTAGCGTTGCCCATAATCCTGTCAGGCGCCTCCTACCATTCCAATGCAGCAAGCCAATCGCTGTCATTCTCCTCTTCGTGCCCGGAGAGCCTGTGCAGCTCGGTCTTCGGGCTTGGAGGAAATCCCTGCCCATCATCCTGCCCTGATTATACAACAAACGAGTTCGGGTGCGACTTTGGCACAGGTGATCTGTACAATTGCTACAGCACAAGCACATCAACCACAACGTCAACCACAACGTCAACAACCACTTCTACAACAACGTCAACCACAACTTCTACCACATCAACCTCGACGTCATCAACCTCTACTTCAAGCACCAGCACGACAACCTCAACCACAACGTCTACCTCCTCCACTTCGACTTCAACGACAACGTCAACCACGAGCTCGACAAGCACGTCGACAATACCTCCCCTTACCTCTGCGGCGGGCTTCAAGGACAGCATACTGTCCTGGCTGCCCCTCGCTGCTGCCGCTGCACTGCTCGTCATCGCCATAGCCGCGATAGTGTACCAGCTCAGCGGCGTAATAGCCAGCCAGGCTGCGAAGAACTGGGCAAAGATGCAGATATACGAAGCCCTGTTCGCAATACTCCTGATACTCATCGTCGCAGCGTTCTCGTACCTGATGTTCCTCAACCCGCTCTCCAACTTTAACGCCGCAGGGCTGCTTCCCGCAACCTGCAACTCAAACGTTGTGAACAGCATATTCGGAATCAGCGTATGTGACATATCAACGTTCAATTTTGCGTCGCAGGCGCTCTACGATGAACTGTATTACGTGTCATACGTGGGTGCGCTCTCGCCAGGCGCAACGGCGAAGCTTTCTGTCCCATTGGTTTCAGGTGTCAGCATCAGCACCTCCCTTGATTCAATATTCCCGAAAGACATCGAGGACTTGCTGGCAGTTGCGTCAAGCTTGATAGTGACTATGCTGCTGATAAACCAGGTGCAGCTAATACTGCTTTCTGGTTCGCTTTTCTTCCTGCCATTCTTGCTGTCCATAGGGATAGTGGCATGGATATTCGGCTTCTCGCGCCGCTTCGGTGGTGCAATGATAGCGCTAGGCCTTGGAATAGGGCTGATTTATCCAATACTGACTTCGCTAACGTACGGCTTCATGGACGTGCAGCTCATACACCTGTTCCTGTTAAGCTCATCGGGCGCATCCGGCCCTGTGGTGTCAACGCTTACGCTGGCAGGAATGGACGCTATTTTCACCACACAGTTTGCAACTTTCGGCGCAAGCGCAATCCCTGTGATATTCGGCGTTGGTGCCCTCCCTTACACCGCTCCGTTCTTCCTTGAGCTGGGCTACCTTGTCGCAGGGCTTACATTCATACCTTTTATAAACATAGTGATTCTTGATGTATTCGTGATAGACATGTCAAGCGCCATAGGCGTAAGGATAAGCTTCATGACGCTGCTGAACGGGCTCGTATAGTGTTGACCATGCATCGCAACAACGTGTGGAAAGGCGCCCTCCTCGGGCTCGTGATAGCGATGGCACTGATCCTGCTGCCATACACATCGCATGCGGCGACGACAGCAGTACTGCTGCGAATTCCAGGGCTAGGCGGATCTGCATCACCAACTGCAGGATGCGCGCTGCTGCCTTCAACCCTGGCGCAGCAGATAGAAACCTATGAGCCATGGTACTGCCCGATAAGCCAGCAGATTTACAATTCATGGTCTAACGACATACCAATAGCGCTCGCTGTGATACTCCTTTCGCTCGCCATAGCCGGAACAATATTCATGTTCGGCTCCGCGATGAAGAACAGCAAGATAAGGAACTTCGGCATAGCGGAGCTCTACGAAGTGTCTGCCACAATGGTAATAGTTGTGATGTTCATGTACGTTTCTGCGGTGCTGTTTGGCCTTACGCCAGGGGCCTTCGTAGGCACGATAAATCCCTATGCCACATCATTGCATCTAATAACTTCAACCATCTCGTCCGGGGAGTCGCTGTACACATCGCTGTTCAACGTGTACATGGTTGACAGCTTCTACATATCAGTGAAGGAGACCCTCTCGAGCAGCTACTTCAGTGCGACCGGGCTGATAAACATCACGAATACGCTGAGGACCTTCCCTCTCGTCGTGTACTTCATAGAGCCGGCAAACAAGCTTGCGTCGCTGATAGTTGACGGGATAACCATACTATACGCGGAGTACTATCTGATAGTATTTTTCGCAGTGGCATCCATACCCGCATTCATAATACCCGGCGTGATATTCAGGGCCCTCTTCCCTACGCGAGCGCTAGGCGGGATGCTCATAGCCATAGGCGTGGCGTTCTACCTTGTCGTCCCGACACTTTTCGCGGTGGCGTTCTACTTTACCTCGCCTACAGTGCAGCAGCAGTTCAGTTACGCCACGCAGCAGCTCAATCGCTTCGGCTCTGGCAGCAGTGCGATAAACAACGCGCTCAGCCCCGCCTCCCCAATCGTTACGGATGTAAGCAGCATCGAGAGCGCGATGAGCTCATTCTGGCTCATGATACTATTCTATCCCTCGCTGATATCCGCCCTGGCCTACGTATTCATACAGCAGTTTTCAGCGTTCATAGGCGGTGCGACGAAGAGCATGGGAAAGGTGCGCGGTTTCATATGAGCGCTTGGATTTTGAATAAGTATATAAACTTTCAAGACAAAATGAGGTTGAGGCTTCAGGATAAGGTAATCTGCGCGCATGGTTGATCGCAATGGACAAGAGCATGCCCCTCTTTTTGGGGCTCATATTGGTTTCCGTCGTCTTGCTGGTGCTTGCCGAAGCCCTGCCTGCAAGCTTAGTCACTGTCTATGGCAAGCTCGTGCTGCTCATACTTTCACTAGGTTTCGACGTCCTCGCATTTTCATCAAGGCACTACTCCCAGATAATAGGGCACATGCTCAAGCATCCCGGAAAGCATGTTGTGCTGAGCAAGGAGGAGCCATACTGGATATCGCCATCCGCTGATTCAATACTAAGGAGGGAGGGCGAGGATTTCATAGCCACGGTGTACGTGCGCATACCGCTTTACAAATCAGCTACGGAGATGAGCCCGGAAGAGGCACTCCAATTCTCGAAACAAGTGAGCTCAATGGTCGGGCTCAACAAGGATCCGATAAGGTACTCGGTGCAGCTCTCGCTGATGAACAAGGACGCCTACCTTCAGCAGGTGCGCGACATGATAAACAAGAGCGAGGCTTCGGAGGCTCAGGCAATGGAAGCCAATTCTGACCCTGCAGCCATAGAGCGCTCGAAGGGCGGCACTGCGATGTGGAAGCGCATGCTCGACAACGCATCAAAGACACAGTCGATGGAGCTGATAACCTACGCCAGCATATCCGCAATGGGCTCAAAGGAGTTCGAGGCGGTGAGCGCAGCGCAGCAGCGCGCACGCGAGATAATAGCCGGGGTTGGCACAATCTTCGGGATATCGCCAACATTCATAACTGGGGACCAGCTGAAGAGCTTCATAGACCCTGAATACGTCATGCCTGCAACCACCGTGAGCGAGCACATGAACGCCGAGATGAGGGAGGAGGTGATATGAGTGGATGAGCTTGGCATAGGATATCTGATGTTCTCGCTGCTTATAATATTCGTAGTCATAGCGACAGCAAACACGGTCGGCCACGGCATCCTCTACCTTCTCGCAATAATATTCGCCATAATCGCCCTGGCACTTGTGGCTGGGATGAACTGGGCGGATTCGATACTTTATCCGGCAGCGATGAAGCTGCTCGGAATATCTGTAGAGCCTGCAAAGGGATACCATGTCCCAAAATCGCAGGATGCGATAGTGAAGAACGTCAACGGGCTATTCTACGCAACCGGCTACCTTACCGGCAACGTATTTGCATACAGGTTCAAGCAGGAGTCGATAGGCGAGGACGAGGACCAGCAGATGGCAGATGCTCCCGAGAGGTGGGAGCGCACAGTCATGAACATAAAATTCCCTTTCAAGTTTCACATCATATCCGCAGGGAGGGAGGTGCAGAAGGTCAGGGATGAGCTGGAGGGCAAGCGCTCATATCAGGAGTACCAGCTCTCGAGGCTGATGCAAAGCAATTCGAGCAACGAGATGGCTGTTACAGACATACAAAGGAAGATAAGGACGCTGCAGACCCAGATAGACAGGATAGCCCAGGGAGAGAAGCCAATAGCATCGCTAATGTACGTCGAGACATCAGCGGTGGGAGTGAGCGAGAAGGCCGCGGTGGACCTGCTCTCCGAGCAGCTTCGCGAGCTGCAGGTGTCGCTGAGCGTGCTCGACCTACAGATGTCGAGGATAGTGGGCCGCGAGCTCTACACGATATTCAGGTTTAATTTTGCCGTGCCGCTGACCGAGTCGTCGATAGCCTCGGAATTCGACAGGCAGGGATGAGTTGATAGAATGAGCATACTGAAGCTTCAGAACCTGATGAGCAACGACATAGCGAAGAGGTCATTCCTCTCAAGGCCGCCGGAGCCTCCGGCGAGCATACTGGTCGGCGACGTGCTGAAGTCGATATACATAGGCACCACAAAGGTGTTCCAGGTGCCGTTCTCGTGGTCTTTCACAAACCTCACCAACCCGCACATAGCAATAGTTGGCATAACCGGTTCAGGAAAGAGCTACTTCGTCAAGACATTCCTCATACGCGCAAGCTATGTATGGAATTCCAACGCGGTTATAATAGACTGGGCTGGAGAGTACAAGGCTTGGGTAAAGCAGAGCGGCGGGAAAGTGATAGCTCTCGGCAAGGGCGACTACCTCAACATAATGGATCTCTCTGGAATGAAGCCGCTTGACAGGGTCAAGCAGATAATGACCTCTTTCGAGATACTGACAGACATATCGCAGTTCGCTGAGCAGAGGCGACTTACGAGCGAGGCGATAGAGCAGGCGTACACCAACCTAGGGTTCGTAGTGTCTGAGCCGCCTGAGAAAGGAAAGGAATCCCCTACGCTAAAGGATGTGATAGCGCTTCTTGAAGAAAAGCTGCAGGATGGCACGTATGAGTATCCAGCAGAGCTGGAGAACACAATATACAGGCTGAGGCAGTTTGCCAGGGAAGGCGAGGACTTCTTCGCGCGGAAGAGCACCATAGACCTTGGCAAGCTCTCCGAATCAGGGCTGGTGGACATAGACCTATCAGGGCTTCCCGACGAGAAGTTCAGGGGCCTCGCATCGCTGTTCATACTCCAGACATTGAAGGAGAAGATGCGCTTCGAGGGCTGGAGCGAGAGCAAGGGCCTCAAGACCCTAGTGGTGCTTGATGAAGCATGGAAGATAGCCAGTGATGACAGAAGTGACGCAATAACCATTGTAAGGGAGGGCAGGAAATACCAGTTCGGCCTCATAGTCGCGTCGCAGAACCCTACTGACATAAACGAGGCAATATTCTCAAACGTCGGCACCACATTCATACTGCGGATAAAGTTCGAGAAGTTCCTCAACTACATACAGGGAACGATAAACTTCTCCAATTTCATACGCGAGGAGATAAGCAACTTCGGTGTGGGTCAGGCAGCAGTCGAGATGGCGTTCCAGACCGCGCTCAGGTTCCCGCAGACGTTCATACTCGAGAAGATACAGGGCGAGACGCCGCTTTACGTATACACGGTCAACATGGAGGGCGCGATAAGCGAGTCAGAGCTCTCGTCAAACGTGATACAGCGTGATTACCAGTTCGAGAGGGAGGAGCTCAGGAACAAGCTCATAGAGTACAACGTCTCTGCAGAAGGGATAGACAGCATATTCTCTAGCATGGACGAGAGCGGGAGAAACCCCAAGATGCTTGACTTCATAAACGTGCTCTTCCAGAACGGCGTAGAAGCGTCGGACATAGTCCTGCTCCTGAAGAGCATGAGCATAGAGGACTCGATAATAACAAGGATAATAGCGAAGGCTGGTGTGAGGAATGCCTAACCAAGACACGTTCACGCTGAGCAGGCAGGAGCTGCGCAGGATACTGATAGCCTTTGGCGTAGGCGAGAAGAGCATTACATCTATAATATCGAGCATGGAGAAGAGCCACAGGCACATAAACCTTCTTTCGTTCATATCGATGCTCGAGAAGTCCGGCCTGGAGCGCGACGCAGTCTCCAACGTGCTGCGCAGGATAGGGCTGAGCGATCTCGCGATAGAGCAGGCCCTCAACGCGATAGACGAGCAGAGGGTGGCCAGCGAGATAGGCAGAGTGTACGACGCCATACTTGATTTCGGCGGGGCTTGAGATGGAGGACGCTTGCATAATTTGCGGAAAAAGGATTGCAGGCCTTGAGGTCAGGAACGACTACATCCTCTCCTCAATAAGGTGGTTCAAGCGCAACGTCACAAAGAACGAGAAGGGCTTCCGGCTGGTGGTGTGCAGGGAGGACTTCCCGAAGTACTACAAGCAGAGGAAGTCGTTCGAGAGGAAGCGCTCCCTATACGTGGGCCTCGGGGCAGTCTTTGCCATAGCTCTCTTCGTTCTGTCCAGCTTCAACCTGTATTCGCTGTTTTACGGGTTTGGCATAGTGGTCTTCCTGTACCTCCTGTCGCTGGTCAGCTATATGCCTGCTCTTGAAGCAGTGCACGCTGCAGGGAAGCAGAAGCGTGATTCTGCAGCTGGCGGCTCTGCAGCAAGCATGCATACAAGCGGCATGCGCCCCGCCGGTGGAATTACAAAAACAAAGGGATATAAACATGAATGAAGGGATAAATAACATGGGCTTGGCACGAGAGCGACGGCCTGAATTCTGCAAACTTAAGCCGAGAAAGACAAGCAATGGGCCCATTGGATATCAAATCGGTGAACTTAGAAATGGCTGAAGAAACTACCGGCTTCATAGAACCGGACGTAGACGGTTTCCACGTTAACGGCACGCTTACAGGGACGTTCGATAGCATAGCCACGCGTCTCTCATCGCTGCAGATATTCTACATAAAGGAGTCCGCTTCCAGCCTGTCAATAGCACGGGTTGAAAGCCGCGACATACAGAAGCGCCCATTCCTTTTCTTCATAATAACGCTTGCGCGCGATGGAATAGACGTCCAGTATTCTATAGCAAAGGACTCGAGCCCGAAGATGCGCAAGCTCTACGTCGTGAAGAGCCTGGCAAGCGTGCTTTCTCTCATATCGGACCAGTACCAGCCCGAAGGCTCCGGCATCTTCCAGCTCATTGAGTCGTCTATAGAAGACGTGCTCGGGTCGCTCTCACAGAGCTACAGCACGCTTTTCAACAATTACAGCGCCCTGCTGAACGAGCAGCGCGAAATCAAGCGCCTGAACATAGAGCTTACCGCTTCGAACAGGAACCTGACGGTGCAGGCTGCGCAGCTCAGCTCAGAGAACCAGGAGCTCAAGTCGAGGCTTTCACAGCTCGAGAGCTATTCTGACGAGTCGCTGATGGTTATGCTTGAGGAGTGGATAGAGTCGCATGACAGTGCAATAGACATAAACGAATTCGCAAAATCCTACAAGGCGAGCCCCACGAGAATAGAGCAGATGCTCAACAAGATGGTCTCGCTCGGGTACATAGAGCTGAGGGGATAGCACGGCAACAGGAAAATACTACGTCAGGATAAACAAGCGCCTCCGTTACATACGCGTATACGACATAAAGCAGAAGATAGGGCGGAAGGACAGCAACTTCCTGACAAAGATGTTCATAAAAATATTCAGCGGCAAGAAGCAGCGTGAAAACGGGTAGGTAGCGTGTCGATAAAGAAAAAGTACAAGTTTTACATCGCCGCCGCGCTCGCAGTTTTCATTATCGCGGTATTGGGCATAGCGTACCTGTCGATAACGCTGAAGAGCGACCTTAGCTCGATAAAATCGGTAACCAGCCACGCCGTACCCCCTCTTCCAACAACATTGCTCTACAGCGTCGTATCGCAGCAGGCGCTGTTCTATTCGTCCGGAAGCTCGATCGCGCCGTACGTTGGCATAGGGTATACGCAGACTAACCTCTCGCGCATATACCTGAACGCAAGCCTGTATTCGAGGCCCCCGCCAAGGAATTTCTACGTCCTTGAGGTCCAGAATGAGTGCATAAACTGCGGCAACGTCTACACTTTCGTGCAGGACCTGGAGGCATCGCTCTCCAGCTACGGCCTAATAAACTCGACAAACTTCGGCAACGTCTCCATAGGATCCGTGCTCTCGATACAAGGCAACTCCATACTCATAGTGCCGAGCGGGCTTATCCCTTCGCAGCTGCTGCAGGACATACCTGGCTCAAACCTGAGCGTGATACAGGCGCTGCTTAACAAGGGAACCTCAATAATATACGTAGGCAAGAACTTCTCAAACTCGCTCATAGCCGGCTCGATAGAGACGCCGAGCAGCAACCTGCCCTCATATCTCCTGACATCCCCAATAAGCACATCTGCGAAAAGCGGCTACTATTTCGACAGCCCAACATTCTCATTCGACAACGGCGCAATGTACGGCCCCATAAGCTACGAAAACGTCTCAAACGGCTCGATAGTTGCATTCTCCAATTATCCTGATTCGTGGAAGAACGTCTCCTCCGAGGCTTCCGACGTAGCGCGCGCCTCCTCATCACTCTTCTGGATGCCGAAGTTTGCATACGGGTTTTCCAACGCCAGCATACCGACAAATCGGTCTTCGGGCAGCATTGGCATGGTTATGGACAACTACACATATCCATATTCGGGCGAGAGCTCGATATCAAGGCTTGATTCCGGGTATGGCCGCGTTGTTGCCTACAACAACTACAATTACACAAAATCTCCTGGCAGCATATACGTATACCAGTATTTCAGGCCGGATTACTCGATAAATGGCACTGTATCAGTGCCCACATCCATGGCTCCAGGGTATACGACCGAAGGCGAATTCACCATATTCACGCATTCATCTGCTCCGATACCGCTTGAGCCGCACCTTGAAGTCTACACGCTCAACATGTCTAAGGTCGAGTCGATAACCCTGCCGTTCTCCTCTCAAAGCGGAAATTTCACGTTCTACAAGCACGTAACCTTCAGCCTTCCTCCTGGCGGATACGTACTCTCGCTTGAGAGCTTCTCAAACGCTGTATACGCTTCAGGGCTGTTCTACATACCCCCAGTATCGATATCGGTAGTTTCGGCCAATTTCTCCACAGGAGAATACAAGCTGCGACTCTACTCTGCGGGGGTGCCGCTCAACGGCATACCATATACCATAAGGGTTAATTCGCTCTATCCTCAGAACGGGACTATAACAAACGGCACGCTTTACTACACGCTGCCGAAGGGCGCTCCAGAGATTTACGGCAACCTCGGCTTCAACATATCAATGCTCTCGTCAAACTTCCACTATGTCGTGGTCAACAAGCCGATAAGCATAACGATAAGCAGCAAGTACGTGGTGCTGGCTATAGTCGCAGTGATGGTGCTTGTGCTGGTCACTGTGGTCAAGGCCCCAGACAGGGACGAGTTCTACATAGATGTACCCGGGCTCCAGAAAACAGAGAAGACTCCGATAAAGCTGAATCCCACTGATGTCATATCATCCTTCGACAAGCTCAACCTAAAGTACAAGTGGAGATACATGCCACTCTCGAGGGAGGAGGTGCGCTCTGCCATTGCCTCTTCAATCAGGTACGGAAGCCTTCCCGTAAGCCTGACGTTCAACAACGTTAACATACTGATAGACCAGCTCTCAAATGCAAAGATGATAGAGTCCGCAGACGACCTGTATGCCCCAAAACAGTGGATGGAGAAGAGCGGCCACGACATAGAGTACCTTGCAACATTCAAGAAGCTTAGAGTTTACCTCGTGACTCACGGGTACCTGTTCACCGACCTTGACGCAAGCGACAGCGCCGACATGGTCATTACTATGCACGGCGAGCGCGGCAGAGTTGTGATATACTCCAAAACAAGCAAGTTCACTTCAATACAGCCAGTCACTGGCTCAAAGACATTCATAGCATTCCTGAATGCAGAAAAGCTGGAAGAGTTCAGGGACAAGCTTTCAAGGCTTTACACGCCGGAGGCGGATAAGTTGCGCATGTACATAGATTCCGGCATGATCATACCGATAAGTGCGGACAACCCCTCCGAGATAGTTCTCTAACCTTCCTGCTCCTCCTCAGAGCCGTTGGCCTTAACCTTGGGGTAGTGCTTTGCTACTATCCTCTCAAGGTCCTCCTGTATTCTTTCCTGCGGCACTCCGGTCAGTGCACTCAGGTCCTTTGCCAGCTGCGACGTGTACTTCATAACTGTCCTGTACCTCGACTTGTCGTAGTTTATCTGCTGCTTGCCGCTTATGTATCTTTGGACGCCCCTCGCTGCGTCCATGACCGCCAGCTTTATCTCCTCTATTATCTCCTCCTCCTGCGCTATTGCCTCCTTTCCAACGCCTGAATAGGGTATGTAAACTGATGACACGTTGACAAGCACGCTTACCGGCTGGTTGTCCATGTCTATACCATACCTTTTCCACTGCACGTCCCTGACTGCTGTAGTGATGGCGCAATTGCCCGTGTCGAAGAGCAGGGGGACCCTGTTTGCGAAACGCAGTATGTTCCCTGTGTATTCGTCTCCAGAAACCTTGCGCCCGGATCCGCCCCCAAAGCTCACTGCCGCTTCCACTATGAATGGTATGCCACCTCGGAACACCTTGGGCTTCCTCTCCACGACGCTCATGTACTCCGGATCCAGTATGTTTTTCACTGCGTACTCTATCCTCTCCTTCCCTATCGGCACGACGTTGTCCGACTCAGGAGCGATCCACTTGACAGCCCTGAACGCCGCTATCAGCTTCTCGGCATCATCCCATGCGAGCTTGGAAGGCTGCATGTCCATATCAACGTCCTTCGCAATTTCCGCGACCTCCTTCACCTTTGCAGGGCTGAACCTTGCGAAATTCTCGGTCATGAATGAGGAGAGCTTCCTCTCGGCGCTGATATGCGCCATCTCGATAAGGTCGTTCACCGTCAGCCCGAGCGGGTGCAGCTTTGAGACCTTCGGTTTCACTGGTATGGATTCTACAGCCCTCAGGAAAACAGTCTCCTTCCCAGAGGGGTCTGTGAATGTGACCTTGACGTGCGGATTGGAGAGCGCAGTCCTTCTTATGTACTCATAAGCGCTGTGCTCCCCAGTGTCATATTTCACTTCGGCGAATTCCCCTTCGACAACAGTGCCGTGCTGCTCGCTTCCAGGAATGTCCTCGACGTTTGTAACTATCGGCTTGTTGTTCACAGTGTCTATGCCCACGCTGCACTTGTAAGCGGAGTTTGCCGTGACGCTTGTGACTGCCACTGGCCTTCCTGTGGTCACCTGTGAGAAGAGCGTGCACCCTGCGGCGCCTATGCCTTGCTGGCCTCGCTGCTGCATGTTCCTGTGGAATTTCGTTCCTGCAAGTATCTTCCCGAAGACCCTGCCTACGTAGTTCTTAGGTATTCCCGGTCCGTTGTCAGCCACCTTCACGTAATACCTGCTCTCGTTCACCTTTGATATCGTTATGGCAATGTCGGGCAGTATCCCCGCTTCCTCACAAGCGTCAAGCGAGTTTGTCACATACTCGTGCACCACAGTGACAAGGGCCCTGCCCAAGCTGGAATAGCCCAGCATCTGCTTGTTCTTCTTGAAGAAATCAGCTACAGAATGCTCCCTGAACTCCTTGAACATCTCGTCAGCTTTCCTTTCCGCCATAAAATCACCTCATGACAAGCCTTTCGGCCTTGTGCTTCCTGTGCGCCGCCTCCATCCTGAGGTACGCGAGCTTGTGCGTGCCTCCCTCAACAAGCGTCATTATTGCGGCTTTGGCTTCGCCTATGCTTTCGACGCTGCCTATTATGCCTATAATATCCTCCCTGACGCTGACCAGCGCGCCGCTTACTCCCTCTATATATTTCTTGCTCTTCCCGTTTGTGCCTATGACCCTAGCTTTCACGTCCCTTATCCTTTTGGGGTTGCCAAGCCCCTTTATGTCGATGTAATCGGAATAGTAGTCGTCCTTTGCCAGAAGCTCGGCATGTTTCTCGCTGAAGCCGCAGCCATAGGCGTATATTATGTTGCGCGCGTTGAATTCTCCGTAAGCGTCCCCGCTTACCGATATGCTGCCGTTCTCCTCGAAAGCTATCCTGCAGCCGCAGAGCTTCTCCATCCTCGATACTGCCTTGGCGTCGCCCTTCAGCTTGCCGGCTCTCTCCTTGTCTATGTAGACGTACTGCATCAAAATCCTCCAAAGCCATGCGCGAGCAGCTTTATTCTCGAAGTCGCGGGCTTGCACGGCATAGCTATTTAGATAGACAATGCTTATATATTTGTTGCAGCGCGAATGCGGTCCATCGTGCATAGCAGATCATGTGCAACATCATCCGCGTTTCTTCTGCACGAATTTTCCGTCGTCAGAGTTGCGGCGGCGCTTTAATTCCGCTATTCTATCTGCGATCTCGTCGCAAAGCAAGGTTTAAATATGTTATTCTTCAGAATAATTCATGATTGATTCATGATTGTTGCGTGAATGTGCTTGGTGCGCGTCATGCAAGGATCATGCGGATATCAGGAGTGGTACGGTTGGCATCAAAAAAATCAATTGATGACGAGCTCATAAGCATAAGGAAGCAGCTTGAGACGATTGCCGAGAAGAGCGAGCAGACCAAGGCGGCGCTCGCAGAGGGGTCCAAGTCCGGCGACACAAATTCGAACATGTTTGCGCTGCTCAAGTACATGATAGACGAGAACAGGAAGACCACCATACTCCTGAAGGGCATATTTTCAAATCTTGAAAATCTTTCATCCGAGCTGAGGCAGGAGGGCTATGAGGAGAGCGAGCCGCAGCCGAAGCAGGAAGAGCGCATGCTCAAGGAGGTCCCGCTGAGCGAGATAGACACCGGCATAATACAGCTGATACAGGTGAAGGGAATGGCGTGCGCTGACGATATAAAGTCGCGCCTTGGTTACAGGGGCAGGAATGCCGCCTCGGCAAGGCTCAATAACCTCTACAGGCTTGGAATACTGAAGAGGTATCAGATAGGTCACAAGGTTTATTACAAATATGATGCTGGCAAGGCGACCGATACACTAATTGTTTCACCCCCACAATAGATGGACGGGCCCCATGCCAGTGGGGCTCTCCACCCGTTTTTCTACACAAACCCTATAAATACCTGATACAGGATAATATACCGATTTCTATGGAAAATCGTGAGGATGAGGAATCTCTTTCGAAGATGCTATCTTCGCTTCCCTATTCATACAAGCAGGATGCGCACGCCTCGCAGATCAAGAGCGACTATCCATCCTACGAGGGCAAGGAAGTATCAGTCGCGGGAAGGGTAATAGCGATACGCAAATCGGGCAAGCTCATATTCATAGACCTTCTTGACCAGTCCGGGAAGATACAGTGCTATTTCGATTTCTCAACCATGGGCGAGGCTTTTGAGGGCCTCAAGCCGCTCAACGCCGGAGACATCATAGGTGTCAAGGGAACGGTCTTCAAGACCAATCCTGGAGAGATAAGCGTCAACGCATCCGAGTTCAAGCTCTTGTCTAAGGCGCTGCGTAACCTTCCAGACAAGTGGAAGGGCCTCCAAGACATTGAGACTCGCTACAGGAAGAGGTATCTCGACCTCATAATGAGCTCTGAGACAAGGGAGGTCTTCCTCAAGCGCTCGCGCATCATAAGCCTGCTCAGGAAGTTTATGGATTCAAAGGGTTACATGGAGTTCGAGACCCCGGTAATACAGCCTCTTTACGGCGGGGCAGATGCCGAGCCATTCAAGACCTACGTCAACACGCTTGACGAGGAGCACTACCTGCGCATAGCCAACGAGCTGTACCTGAAGAGGCTCATAATAGGGGGCTACGAGAAGGTTTACGAGGTATACAAGGCGTTCAGGAACGAGGATCTCGACACTACGCACAGCCCTGAATTCACGATGGTCGAGTTCTACGAGGCTTATGCCGACTACAAGAAGATGATGAAGCTCACAGAGGGCCTTTTCTCCTACATAGCCAAGAAGCTGTTTGGCACTACGGAATTCGAGTATCAGGGGAAGAAGATCAGCTTCAAGCCTCCTTTCAAGAGGCTCGATTTCGTTGGGAGCATAAACGAGAAGCTTGGCACTGACATACTTTCGCTATCTGACAACGAGCTCTTCTCTATCGCTGAGAAGAACGGCATAAGGTTCGAGCAGGGCAAGCGCTACAGGGCGCACGCGTATGAGAAGCTGTTCGACACGCTAGTGCAGCCTGAAATAGTGCAGCCCACTTTCAACATGGATTTCCCTATAGAAACGTCGCCTCTCACAAGGCCGAAGAGGGGCAACCCAAAGGTCGTCGAGCGGTTTGAGCTCTATGTGTGCGGAATAGAGATCGCCAACTCCTACTCAGAGCTCAACAACCCGATAATACAGCGCAAGAACTTCGAGGCCGAAGAGGAGAAGGCAAGGTCCGGCGACAAGGAAGCTGAACCACTAGACCATGATTTCGTCGAGGCGATGGAATACGGGATGCCGCCGACTGGCGGGATAGGCATAGGGATAGACAGGCTTGTGATGCTGCTCACCAACCAGCCATCGATAAAGGGAGTCATACTGTTCCCTATGGAGAAGCGCATAAAGAAGCCGGCACAGCCTAGCCAATGAGCTTTCCCAGCTCCTTGAAGTCCTTCTCCAGCAGCGCCACGTTCTTCTTGAAGCGTATTCCAGCAGCGGGGTGGAGGCTTGGAAAATATGTTACCTCATCTTGGATTACGGGTACGCCGTGGTTCAGCGCTATCCTCTCTACTCCAGCCAGCGAATACGACGACAGGGCGCCTAGTGTTACTATCACGCGAGGCTTTATTATCTCAATCTGCCTGCGCAAAAAGGGAAGGCAGAGTGCAGTCTCCTCCCTGGACGGGAGCCTGTTCTTCGGCGGAAAGAACTGTACAACGCTCGTTATGTAAAGCTCTTCCCTAACTAATCCTGCGATCGATATCAGCCTGTCAAGAAGCTTTCCTGACCTGCCGACGAACGGCACACCGCTCCTGTCCTCCTCCGCTCCTGGCGCTTGCCCTACAAGCATAACTCCAGCTAGAAGATTTCCAGTTCCAGGAACGAAATTGCGGCTGAGCGACCAGCCCTTATGCAAATCCGGCAACCTCGAATACTCGCTGTTGAGCTTCTCGATCGCTTCATTTCTACGTATGTAATCGAACGCTTCCATGAGCCCAGCCTTCGCATTTCCTATAAAGCTCTCGTTCGATCTGCGCATCTCATCTTCGGAAAGCCATTCAAATCCGGAATGCTCGCTTGATACGGTGGGCTCTCCAGAGATCCTGCACAGGTAAAGCAGTATGTGCTTCACCCTTTTTCCTTTGTCCCTTCCCAGCGAGTACTCCGCATTCATCCTGAAACCTTTGATGATTCGCTCTGGGACTAGTCCAGTCTCCTCCCTCATCTCCCTGAGCGCGGCCTGCATTTGGCTTTCTCCTTTTTCCTGGTGGCCTTTTGGTACGTCCAGGAAGCCTTCCTTCCTCCTAAGGAAGAGCAACTCAGTTTTCGTGCCTTTAATCCTGAACGCTATAAATCCGTAGCTGAAGTCATTATCCATCATCCCACCGAGTTCAGATAGCTATACGCCACGCACATTGGCTGCACCGCCACTGTCCTGAGCAGCATCGCGTTGTAAAGCGCAGTATATATCCCGTCAACATAACCTCCTTCGTACCCGCAGTAGCTTGCATTGGCTGGGCTGGATACGAAATAATAGTTGAGCTCCACAAACTTCCCGCTAGCGTTATACGGCATGCTGAATTGGTCCACTGCGACCATAGTGCCGTTAACTGTGCCTAAGAAAGCGGTCAATGCAACTCCGTGCTGCGTCTCATAAGTGTACGTCCTGTTTCCCGCCCTTGGGAAGGCAGGCACTTCCGTCCTGCTTCCTGCGCCGTAATTGAACAGCAGCACATACCTGCTTCCTGACGTCGCGTTAGTCAAGGCGAACGCGTAGTATCCGCTTTCGTTGCCAATGTAAGCCTCGGAGTATCCTGCGTTTCTGATTGATGATTCAAGGAAGCCTCCTATCGACGCACTCTGTTCTGCAGATAGCGACTTGGAGAAACCGTAGTATCCGAAGTTCAGCGCGGATGAGTATGGCGCTGTCAGTACGAGTGCAATCAATCCCGCAGCTACTGCCCATACCGCGGCGTAACGCATATTGGGGCTGAGCTTCCCGCTCTTTCTGCTCCCAATTATGTAATCCCTCAGGTACGGGAGTCTCAGCCTAAACTTTCCTGCAATCAGTATCATTATTATTATGCTCGCGTAGAAGAGCACGCTGCCTACAAACAGGTGGAATGTTGCTACCGCTTCCCCTATTCCGTAGTACGCCCAAAGCACTGCTATCAGCGACATCCTGAATATGTTGAAAACGAACAGCAGAGCAACCCCAGATACCACCCATTCGAATTTCTTGGTTGGCTTTCCTTCATAGAAATACGCGAGCGGCACCATGAAAAGCGCGATTGCAATGAACGCCGCTATGTCAGCGCATGTCGACGCGATCGAAATCGATCCTGATGAAGCGGCACTTATCACCAGCCCGCTCCTCACAACTGGAATGCCTAGCGCCTTTATCAACGTGTAGACCAGCCCTGCATTCAATCCGGTAAAAGAAGCATTCAGCGCTATGAGCGGACTGAGCACGACTCCTGATGCAAAAAACAGGTATATTATCTGGTATTTCAGCCTAAGCAGCCCGCGCGGCCCGAACACGCCCAGCACTATTCCTGCAAGGAATACCGGTATGAGCAGGACATCTATCCTGTAGGAGATAAACCAAAAAGAGAGCGCCACTCTCGCATATGCAAGCAGAAGCGCGTACGCTACCACGAGCGCGCTTCCAGCACCAATCCACACGGCTGTGGGTGAAGGTTCCAGATGTTTATCCCTGACTCCGAGGAAAAGGAAGACGAGCCCCATCAGCATTACTACTACGCCATACGTGTACGGATCAGAGTCTGATATCACGAAACTGCTTATCGAGAGCGAATTGTAGTACGCCAGGATGAGCGCTGCAAGGGCAACTATAATGCCAAAAAACCGGTTGTTGAACCTCATGCAAGCACCATTGTCCTCAGCCGAAATGGGCTTCATCACATTTCAGTAGTTACTCTTTTCTTCACAGGACATAGAGTATTATAAAATTAGTATTAATAATAGTTGTTGGTTGCCATGCCGGACAAGAAGGGCTTTAGGTACGTTTCGCATACTGCAGATGTTGCATTCATAGCGTACGGCGTCACTCCTGCTGAGCTGATATCAAATTCGCTGTACGCGATGTTCGGGATAATGTATGACGCAAAGAAGCTCGACACGTCAATGTCGCCGCGCAGGAGCATAAGGCTCTCCGTATCAGCAAACGACATGGAAGAGCTGCTCTGGGCGTCCCTCCAGAAAGCGCTCTCGCTCTCCGCTGCCAGATTCCTCTTCCCTTACAGGGTGGTGTCATCAACCTCATCCCGCCGCGGCAAAAAGATCTCGTTCAGGGCGGTAATGGATGCCGTCGAAAAATCAGAGGCTGCCGCGCTGTTCGAGGTTAAGGGGGTTTCTAGGTATTCGCTGAAGATAACCGAGTCCAACGGCGTTCTATCCTCGAAAGTAGTGCTGGACGTCTAGCCTTCCTTCCTCTCCAGCTTCTTGATCCTCGTATAAACTGCGGTCAGCCTCGCGAGGTCATACTGTCCCATGTCAGTGAACTGCATCGTTGCACTGTTGGCTATTGACGGGTTCGCGGAATTGAGTTCGTTATACACGTTCTGCATTACCCTTCTGTAGTCTGGGTGGCCCTGCCTTCCTGTCCTGAGCTCTATCATCCACTGTGCTTCCCTTGCATCAAGCCCCATCAGCCATCTGGTCCTGTGCGCAAACGTCACTGCGAGCGGCGCGTATACCGGCAGCACTTCTGCCATTTCCTTGTACAGCGATTCCGCCGCCTCTATCCTGTCTACGAACATGCTCTCCAGCTGTGTGCCGCTTATTATGGTGGGTATGTCGAATCCGTTGCCTATCCCGAACTGCTGCCTTATCTGGAGCGCAAAGCGGTTCCTCTGCAGGTCGCGGTATATCCCGAAATTCCCCTCTATTTCAAACACTGAATGTGAAAGCTCGAACGCCCTCGGCGCCTTATGCCTCCTGTTCAGCCTTCCGGAGTTTGCCGCCTTTATCACCTCTGACACGCCTTCTGCCCCTCGCGATCTGAGCGCTTCGGCCACTTCATTGAACGGCATGTCAAGGTGAGGGTAGAGCGCGGCAGCCGCTACAAAAAGCGATGCCTCCGCATCATCCTCGCTCCTGAGGAGCCTTACGCTCCTTCCATCCGTGCCGCCCTTTCCCCGCAGTCCTTCTGCGATGTTGTGCAGTGCGCTGTCCCTGCCCCTGACATGCTCCATCTCCTCCTCTCCATGCCTTCCGGATATGTCCTCTATCAGCGGCTTTCCCATCGCCTCAAGCTGCTTGTATGCTAGCCTGGCTGTATCGTTTATCGGCAGATACTGGTCACCGAGCATCTTGATTATCGAATGCCTGAACGTCCTGTATGTAGAATGCCACCCCAGGTTTGTTATCGTAGCA
Organism: Candidatus Martarchaeota archaeon; assembly: GCA_023485545.1. Taxonomy (GTDB): domain Archaea; phylum Micrarchaeota; class Micrarchaeia; order Micrarchaeales; family Micrarchaeaceae; genus JAJZYW01. The sequence goes on along the minus strand of JAMCZI010000030.1, from coordinate 11,771 downwards.
GCTGGAAGAAGCCCCCTCGCGATGTCGAAGGACTGCGCTCTAACCGATTCGTTGTACGCCTTTCTGTACTTCTCCTTTTCCGCCTCCGCATCCTTTATGCCTGGAAGCGCATCTATGTCCGCATATTTCACGGGCATGCGCTTCCCTCCGACAGTTATCTCAAGTACCTGTTCCTCCAGCGGGCTTCTCTCCCTGAGAATTTTCCTTACCTCCTTCAGCATCTGCTTCATCGAATCGAAGAGAGAGTCCATCGTGCTAACGTACTGGTTGGCCACGCTCGAATCAAGTACCGTGGGATAAATCTTGTACAGGTAGCTTCCTTCCGTATCGGAAGTGCCTATGATAAAACCCTCGTTGTCTATCACCACCTTCTTGGTAAAGTCAACGTACCTCGTCGACTTCTCTATATAGCCTGCCAATCTGGAATCCTCCAGAAGCTTGGCCTGTATCTGATCCACCCCGTCGAATATTACGCTGTCAGACGCCAGATCAGCAACGGAATCGTCGCCGTACTGCGCCAGAACCTTGCCGAACAGCTCGGAAGCGCGCGGACCCCCAACCTTGAATTCTTTCATCGAATCCAGCGCACCGAGATAGCTTTCAAGGCCTTCGTAGTAGCCGTCCTTGTCCTTCAGAAATTCATCAAGCATCATGCGCCTCACGCTCTTTGAGGAGCGTGAGTACCTCGTTATCAGCCCCGCCTGAACCTCGTTAGACATGTTGGTTAGCCCGTATACTGGGCTGTCCATATTTGTGAAGAAGTGGCCGAGTATCCTCCTCTCATCTTCGCTGAAGCGTTCGACGTATTTTTCAACCCCTGGCATGCAATCGGAATACTGTAACTGAACCAGATATTTAATGGTATTGCGGCGCTGCTGCACCAATAGAAAATAAGCTGACGCAGTGCAGCCACGCTAGTTGGATAAAGCCAGGAGAGGGAGTTGGACCCTCCTATGCCGCTCTGCAGGCGGCCGCATAGCCGATCTGCCATCCTGGCGAAGCATATATTTTCCTGTATAATGCTATTTATAAGTTCTCCTGCACGATATATTATCTGTATTTATAAGGTGAAAAACAGGGTGAAAGAATGGAACATAGAAGCATACCGTCAAATCTTATTTCGAAGGTACCGATAATAGACTCGTCTGAGCCTGTCACATCCGTAATACCAAAACTCGCGAAGAATCCCGCGGTCATAGTGACCAAGGCTGGCAAGTATTACGGCATAGTTGACATGCGCTCCATATACAGGTCTAAGGGCGTGCTGTACCTCTCCAAGGGGCAGAAGGTGGAAGGTTTTGTCAGGCGCATCAAGTCTGCGGATGACAGCATGACTGTGGACATGCTCGCAGAGCGTTTCCTGCTTACCAAGTCGAAGGCGATACCGTACATCAAGGGAGGGAAGATAGAGGGCGTTATAGACAGGACCACAATGCTAAAGATGATGCTGTCGCTGCATATGCTTGAGGAATCGAAGGTATCAGAGGCCATGACCTCACCAGTGATTGCGATAGATGGCGACGCCAACATAGCTCAGGCGAGAAGGGCGATGCAGGACAACAACGTGAACAGGCTCGTAGTGCTGACCAACGGGAAGTTCGACGGCCTGCTGACAAACTTCGACCTTGTTAGCAAATACTCCAACGTGAGCTCAAGGCTGCCAGAGATGCAGACAAAGGCATATTATCCTTCGAACGTCCCGATAAAGACGGTGCTGGAGAAGAATCCGAGAGTGCTGCAGCACACCAAGACACTTTACGACGCGGCGAGGGAGCTCGTAGAAAATAAGATATCCTCGCTGATAATACTGAACGGCCAGAAGCCGGTAGGTATCCTCACTGTGCACGACCTGCTGCAGAACGTCGTCTCCAGGCGCCGCATAGAGGAGAGCCGCTTCATCATTTCAGGAATAGACAGGAAAACTGCCGAGTACGAGAACGAGATGCGCGCTGAGCTCAAATCCTTGATGGAGAAGCTGGGCGATTCGAGGGGCATACAGATAAACTACATGCATCTAAACGTGAAAGGCGGCAAGGGCAAAAGGTACGAGATGGAGCTCAGGATAGCAACTGCGAATCAGGGTACGATAAAGGCTGACGCATCCGACTTCCTGTTCGAGAAGACGTTCTCTGAGCTCCTGAAGCGTGCGCGCGAGAAGTTTATAAAACTCAAGGAACGGAAGATAGACATGTATAGGCAGGAGAGCACGCAGGGGGTGGAGTAATCAAATGGGAGCAAAGCGGCACAGCGCAAAGGGCAGGAAAGGCCAGTCCAGCCTTGAGCTTCTTATAACGCTCTCGTTCGGCTTGATAATACTCCTGCCAATAGTTGTGCTCGCATTCGTCCAGATTGCTGCGTCGAGCTCCACTCTTTCAACGACAGAGGCACAGCAGACCGCATCAAAGCTCGCGTCCATAGCGCAGGTGGTCGGCTCCGAGGGCTCCCCCGCCAAGCAGCTTGTCCTGATACAGGTGCCGCAGAGCGTATCAAACATATACATAGGCACTCCTTCTGGAGGAATAGGCCACGAGGTCGTATTTGTCGTCAGCACAGATGCCGGGCCAAGCGACGTGGCGGCATATACTCCGTCAAACGTGAGCGGCTCGCTCACAGAATCGCAGGGCACCTACCTCGTAAGCGTTGCGGCTGAGAACAGCTGCCCCTCAGATTCAAGCCTCTCATGCGTATACATATCCAATACGCAGTGACGGCGCAGCATTCTTGGGCAGCTTCAATAAGTCAGGAGCAGAAGCATGCGCATGTACTTCTCGCAACAATGCGAATGCACAATTGCTCGGACCGGGATTTGAACCCGGGTTTCGGCCTTGAGAGGGCCGCGTCCTTGACCGGACTAGACGATCTGAGCACCTACCTGCGCGACAGCCTTTTGGCATTCATTTCCGATAGCGTGCCGGGGTCAAGCCTGTGCAGCGCAAGATCCGTGATCCCAAGGTCATTCTCGGCAGATATCTTGGCGAACTTGGATGCGAATTCCTCCTTTTTCTGCTCCAGTTCCAGCACGTTCAGGCCGCCCCCTTCCGCTTTTGCTATATAGGACTTCAGCCTCTTATTATTAAGAGCCAATGAATTTATTGCTTCCGAATGCATGCCTCTCATGCCGAAGGCCTTCTGCAGTGACAGCATCTTCTCCGCCTCGCTGAAAGCTGCGTGCATCGACCTGAGCGGCTGGACGTACAGGTGTGCGCACATGAGCGCGGCGCAGTCGTGCTTCCCGTACGGGTTCTCAATCGGGAAGCTTACTATGCTGTTCTTTGGCAGCCTGAGCCTTTCGCACTCATATGAGACCCGCGTCCTTGATTCGAAATTCAGGGAGTAGATGAGCCTGACATAATTGTTGACTGCGGAGTTGAGCTCGGAATGCACCCTTTGCATATCCTGCTGTTTCCCTGAGTCCAACTCTTTGTAGAGCTTTCTTAGCCTGTAGAGCGACGCATCCGCTGCGCTAAGCTTTGGTATCTCCTTTTCCGAAGCTACCTCGCTCAGTACTTTTTCTGCGAACATGATTGTGTATACCATAGACTTTATCGGTATAAGGTTTGCTTTTGCAAGAATGCGCGTTTCAGTCCTGCCGCGCGGCGCCCTCTGCTTTGTCCTATGGGATTTTTCTGCAAGCATGAATACACCTCAGCGCCTGTTTGCTTTCTTCCCCTCTAGCGCCTCGCTGACCGAATACCTTGATATCACTTTTGACATTATCATGTCCGCTTCTTTCTGGTGGAAACTTCTCTTCGAAGCAACCCGCTCGACGTGCTTCAGCTTGCTGACGTAATTATTGTACGCCTTGAAAGCAGCTGCGTAAGCATCCCGCTCATGCTCGTTCTTTATCCCTGTGCCTTTAACCGCATTCCTCTTCTCCTCGAGCGATATGTCCGACTGCGGCTCGAACAGCCTGGCGTTGAACGCTGCATTTATCCTTCTTATGAGCGCATTGGTGTTCTTCTTGTCGCCTGCGATAATCGATGGGACTCCAGCCTCCCTTATGGCCTCAACCATGCCATCGAAGCCCATCGAGACACCGTGCATCAAGAGAACTATGTTGCCGTGAAGATCAAGGCACGCTATCGCGGAGTTTTTGCCCACGTCCAGTCCCACTATCAGATGGCGCGAATCCAATGCTTCACCTACTTGCTTGCAATGTTGTGCTCCAGCGAATAGTTTATCGCGTTTCCGAGAGTTTCGGGAAGCGTCTGGTACCTGCAGTTAACTATGTAAGTTGGCGTCTGTGTCACGTTGTAGTACGCTGCCAGCCTGCTCTGGTAATCTAGAGCTATCGGCGAATTGGAAAGGCAGCTGCCGAACTCGCTCATGTTCATTCCTGCCTCTATTGCTGTGTCGTTCAGCGTTATGTTGAGCAGCGGAGTCCCGCTGAACTCGCCCCTCACTATAGAGGTGAAGTTGCCGAACTTGCCTGGCTGCTTCGATGCGCAGAAGAGGTATTCGCCAAGAGCTTGAGTCTTGCCTATGCCGTACTTGCCGTATAGCGCTATTGATGGATCCGTGTATATGAAATAGTATGAGACGTTTATCTTGTTCCCGAACTTACTGCTTGCGTTGATTCCGTCAGCGAGCGAGCCCAGTGAGCCGGTCGCATACGGATCAGTTATTGAGTAGACAGGTATCGGCTCGGTCGTGTTGCATGCAGTCTTGCCGTCTATTGCAATCGCGCCTTCAGCAACTACCTTGTTCTGCGTCAGTGATTTTGGCCTAGGTATACCCAGGAACGAGCCCTCGAGCTGGAGCGTGCTGCCGTTGAGCAGCATGCTCGCGTTGAACACAGTGTTGTTGTCAAGCGGGTCCACGTACGGGAATTCCACGAGCCAGCTGTTTGAAGAGGGTATGTAGCTTGCCTTCGACTCGTTCACCAGCGAATAGTAGGGCACTATTGATATGCTCCCTGTCGATGACGAGTACGACGCAAGGATCCGCTCCGCACTGCCTATCGCGTCACTCTGGTTGTATGTCGGCTGCAGGCAGGTGGCGTTGGCTATCCCGTATTCGCAGTTCTTTATGATAACGTTGTCCTTGTATGTGGACAGTGCGAATGCAAGCCCTATGAGTATGACAACCAGGATTATCAGCGATATGTGTATGTAGTCCAGGCCGCCGAACTTGGTAGCCCGTTTTACCACGAACACCGGCTCTCCGTGTTCCTTTGCCTTAGCAGATCCGTTGGTTCTTGTGGTCTTCGCCATTCACATCACTTTCTTTCTGGTACGGGCCCGGCGGGATTTCCATATCTTTGCGGACTTCCGCAAGCATAATTTGAACCCGCGACCTTTACCTTAGGAGGGTACCGCTCTATCCAAGCTGAGCTACGGGCCCGCCATACCAGTAAGTCAACAGACACTTATTACACCAAATAATTTATTAGTTACCATGTAATGGCAGCGAAGTTTACATCCTCTCAGGGCAGGGTATGCCGAGCAGCGCGAGCATGGCTTCCTGCACATTCGCGAACGCCTGGACCAGCCTGAGCCTCGCCTCCTTGGTTCCCTCCTCCGCCTTCAGCACTGGGGAGGCTTCGTAGAAACTTGAGAATTCCGAAGAGAGTTCGTTCAGGTAGTCGCACACCACGTTAGGCCTGTTCTCGCTGCAAGCCTTCTGCGCCACCTGCCCTGCCTGTGCGACAAGCATCACCATCCTGAAGTCATGCTCGCCTTCCAGCGCACCATAATCAGGAGTGGCGCCGCGCTCCCCTGCAGAAGTGAGTATCCTGGCGGCCCTGGCGTGCATGTACTGCGAATACGGGCCTGAGCCGCCCTCGAAGTTCATCGCCCTATCCCACGAAAAGACTATCTCTTTTTCTGGGGATATCCTGAGGAACTCAAACTTTATCGCTGCGAGCGCAGTGTCGTGGGCTATCCTTTTCTTCTCATCATCGCCGATCTCGAACCTGCTGCCTATCAGCGCAGCTGCTCTCTCCTCTGCGATGTCTAGCAGCTTCTTTGCGTTGTAATCCTTTCCGCCGCCCTTTCTCCCTGCCAGGCTACCCTCCTCAAGCGTCACCCTTCCGTAGCTGAGATGGTACAGCCTGTCGTATATCTCCGGCCTGCCTATGCCTTTGAACGCAAGCCTTACGAGTAGCTGCGGGAAGCTCTGCTCAGTCGCAATCACGTTTATCGCCCTGTCTGCGGCCCTGAACTCGATCTTCTCTCCGTCTTCAGCAGTTGTGATCAGCCTCTTCCCGTTCGGCTGCTTTTCAATGAAAGTGGAAAACTTGAAGGTGTTCTCGAGAAGGCCAAACTTCCACATGTGGAATGCTATGTCCTTCGCCACGTAAGTCGGGCTGCCATCGCTCCTGAGGAGCACCTTGACGTTCTCCTTCATGCCAGAGAGCTCAGGCGGCAGGTCCTTTATGTCAGAGAAGTTTACTACGAGGCAGCCTGCATACTTGCCTTCGGCCTCGACCTTTGCGAATCCCCTTTCTTTGAGCAGCGACACAGCCTTCTCGAGCAGCTTCTCCCTTATGATATCGCTCTCCCAAACAAGGACATCATGGTACATGCCGTAGTCGAACGCGGTTTCATACTGCGCCATCACGCATCTCGCAGCAACCTCTCTGGCGAACTTCGATTCATAGGTGCCATCCTGCTCTATCTTCGCCGTGAGCTTCGATATCTCCTCCTTCATGCCCTTCTCCTCGACTATGCGGTTAGCCTCGACGTACTCCTCGCCGAGCCAGAAGTCGTACCTCTTGTCTGGGGTGTGCCCCAGGTTCATCACTCCCCATATCGATATCACCATCTGAAGGCCCATATCGTCTATGTAATCCTGCCTGCTCACAGAATATCCGCTGTTGGCGTAGAGGTTCGCAAGGCAGTCCCCAAGCACCGCATTCCTGAGATGCCCAACATGCCACGGCTTGTTTGGGTTCACGCTGGGGTATTCTATTATTATGTGCTTTCCGTCGCCATCGTCCGACGATACTATCCTTTCCCGACTCTTCAGCGCCTCCTCAAGCACTGATGAAGCGAACCTCTTCCTGTCGACGTGCAGGTTTATGAAGCCGTTCTCCGTGCTGGCCTTGCTTATCCATTCAGGAAGCTTCATGCCTGAAGCTATAGCTTCCGCTATCTCCATCGGATTCCTCTTCAGCCTCTTCGCCAGCTTCAGCGCGATTGCAGAGCTGAACTCCCCGTACATCTTCGACCTTTCGAGCGAGGGTTTTGCGTCCTCTCCGTATCCAAGCTTCCTCGCGCTGTCCGAAATAGCCTCCTCTGCGGCTTCAATGAGCCTTGAATATGCATTGCCGTCCATCGAATCAACTAAAGCGTCCTGAACTCCTTTATCACTTTCGGTATCTCGTCTATCAAGTCGCGCGCTGTGGCCCCGTCACCCATGCTCTCGGCAAGCTTGTCACCCGCGAGCGAATGTATGTAGACTCCAGCCACCGCGCTCTCGAATACCTTGCCAGTAGCAGCAGCGAAGCTGCCAATGATTCCGTCAAGCACGTCGCCAGTTCCCATTGTCGCGAGCGCTGCGCTTTTCGCAATGTTTATCTTAAGCCGCTCGCCATTTGTTATGATGGTCCTATGGCCCTTCAGCACGACCGTGCAGTTGCTTCCCTTGGCGAAATTTATTGCCGCGTGTATCCTCTCCCTGATGCTCTTCCCCGCGATCCTTATTCCAGTAATCTCCCTGAATTCGCCGTCGTGCGGAGTCAGTATCATCCTTCTGTTGAGCATGTTCTTGTACTCCTTGACGACGTCCATGGCTCCAGCGTCAAGTACTATTGTATTTTTCTTCGAAGCTTCCTTCCTGACAACTTCGTTGATCATGCCAAACTCGATCTTGCCCCTTTCTATTCCCGGGCCTACGACGATGGTGTTGTGCTTTATCCCCTCTATCGTAGCAGCAATCTCCCTGCCATCACCTGGCAGCTCCTTGACTATGAGCTCGGGATATGACGCCAGCGAACCATATGCTACCTCATGCGGCACAGCCACAGTCACATATCCTGACCCGGAACGCAAGGCGGAGTATGCAGCGTTGGCGCCGAATCCCGCCATCAGCGGCGCTCCGCGATAACTTTTGCTGCCACCGACTATCAGAAGGCTGCCGTTGCTGTACTTGTTCGAATCGAGCGCCCTTCCCACTCCAAGGTATTCAAAGTCTCCAGGCCCTGCGGCTAGCTCTGCTAGAAGTGGTATGCCTACGTCAAGCTGGACTATGCTCCCCACCGCTTTGCTGTTAACCATCCCCTTCTTCAGCTTGTGGAAGGCGAGCAGCTCGTCCGCCTTTATGTATGAGGTGTTGGTCTCGCCAGTATCGCCGTTCACCCCTGCAGGGATGTCTATCGAGATGACCCTCTTCTTTGATTTTGATATCTCCTGAATTGCCCTTTGCACGATTCCAGTTATCCTGCCGTGCGCACCTATGCCTATTATCGCCTCGAGCACTACATCAGCCCACTTCAGGGCTGCAGCCAGCCTGCCGGGGCTGTCCTCTGTTGCTTCCTCAACCTCTATCAGCCCGTCCAGCATCTTGAGGTTGAACCTCGTCGCAGAGTTTTTTACCTCTTCGCGAGCGGCGAGCAGCACAACCCTGACGTCGCAAAAACTGGACAGGTGCCTTGCAGTGGCGAGCCCTATCGCACCCTTCTCCCCCGTGCCGCACACGATCAGGACCCTGTCGCCCTTCATCCTCCTCTTTATGGAATCCGACACTGCCTCTCCTGCGTTCTCAACAAGCAGCTCGCTGGTCATGCCGAGAGCAATGGCGTTCCTTCTCACTGCATAAGAGTACCTGACGCTCATGCTCTTTCTCGTGTAAGCTGAAAACTCTTTTAAGCTTTCCATGTTATAAAATATCTATTAATTGTTTTAAAACACTTCTTGTGGTGGTTAAATATCAAAGGTATACAAGCTCAAGAGCGGCCTAATAGTGAACCTTCCGTTCGACGTCATCAATTCCCTCGGCATAAAGGAGGGCGATGAGGTGGATTTCATAAGGTACAACGTCAAGTCCTTCCTATTCGCGAAGAAGAGCGACCTGCTCAGTGCAATAGAGGGGAAGCCCTCGGCGGAGCAGCCTTCCGGACAGCGCAGCAGCCCGCAGCCCGCAGCCGCGCCAGAGGAAGTGGTCACAGAGAAGGAGCTCGATGTGCTAAAGGTGCTCGACAGCATACGCTACGCGGAGAGGACGAGTGAGAACATCTCCAAGGCGCTAAAGCCTGGGATGGCGCAGACGCTTTCTGAACTGCAGAAAAGGAAGATAGTAAACACCTACAAGAAGGATGATGGGGTACTCCGGTACGGGATAGCAAAGTGGGTCTACGACAAGTACCTATACGGAAAGCGCTCCACTGCCGATAAGCAGCAGAAGGCGCGCCCCTCCGAGCCTGAAAAGCCCATCGCCCAAAAGGAGGCGCAGCCGAAGAAATGGATACTAAAGCTGACAGAGCACGACGCTTTCACCGAGCTCCTGGAATCGCAGGGCTATCTCGTCATAGCAAACACTCCGGACGCTGAGCGCCTCTCTTCGATGCTGGAGACGAGCATTCGCATGGGCCTTGTCCTGGGAACGAGGGCGTTCAACAGGAAATTCTACGTCGCGCTGCGCTCCTACATAAACAAGTACGCGTCCAAGATACTGGGCTTGATAAGCGATAAGGCTAAGCCTGTGTCTGAGATAGCAGGAGAAATAGGGATTGACGAGGACGGAGTGAGGACAATACTCTACATACTCTCTGAGAGCGGCGAAGTGGTAGAACGGAGAAAGGATTCGTTCAAAGCCGCATGAGCAGAGCTGCTCTCACACGTATATGAAGTGGTCTATTATCACTATGACTACCGCGAAAGCGAATATCGCTATGAGCAGTATTTTCGGGTTGATCTTCGGGCCCTTTGAAGGTGCGTCGTAGAAGCTCATTACCCCTGCCTGTGACTGTGGACTGAAAAGCGCCATGCTTGAGTTTTGACTAAAAACCTTTTATAGGTTTCTGGAAGCCCTACCGTGCCGCGCTCACTATCTTTATTACGTCGTTCCCCTTGAGCTCGTAGTCCTTGGCGAGGCGCATCTTCCTTTTCGCGTCTATTGCGTACAGCATGCTTTTCGCTATGTCCGTGTGTATCCTTCCCGCAAGGTCCAGCGCGGTTGAGCCTTTCTTCATGAGATAGGCGTCAGGCAGCACGTTGCCAAAATGGTCCGAGTATTTGTTCTCGTCCTCAACAGGATACGCTACGACGTTGTCGAGTAGCCCGAATACAACCTTGTCTATGAGCTCCTGCACGCCAGTGCCGCCGTGCGAAACATAGCTGCGCATGTATTCAAGCGCCTTCCTCTGCTCCCCGCTTGCGGATTCGCTGATCGAAAAGTCCCTGGCCCCTGGAACATAGCTTGCAAGCCCTGCCTTCGAGGCCTTCCTGAGTGCGAGCTCCATCTCTGCAGAAGTCCTCACTATCCTGTCAGCTCCGAATTTCGCCTCGAGTGCGCCTGTTTTCGCTTTGTCTTTTGCCGCATCTGTCTTGTTGGACGCTATAATGAACGGCTTGGCGATATGAAGCAGCTCAGAGGCGAATTTCTCGATATCCGCTGCACTCCACCCGATGTTGCTGCTCGTCAGGTGCGACTTGCCTATCGCATCGGCTATCTGCTCACCTGAGACCTTTAGCCCGGTAAGCACGCCCTTCAGCGCCTCAACTCCGTCCTTCGCCTTGGATAGCGCGGGCATGTGGCGCCCGATTATGTCGGTGAGCCACATTGTAAGCTCGTTGATCACCATGTCCACATCGTCGACAGGGTTTCCTTCTCCTGGATTGCCGTTGGAATCCGTCATTCCGCTCCCGTCGACCACTATTATGAAAGCGTCTGCCGCGGCAAGGTCGTTGAGGAACTGGTTTCCCATCCCCTTGCCTGAATGCGCGTCCCTGACAAGCCCGGCAACATCTATCACGTTAACTGGCAGCATGCGCGTCCCGTTGTCGCACGGTGCGTTCCTCGGGTTGCATTTCGTCCCGAGCTCAACCTCCGGGCATTCCTTCCTGGCGTAAGCCACGCCTGAATTCGGCTTTATCGTAGTGAACGGGTAATCTGCTATCTCAACCATGTTGAGCGTAAGCGCAGAAAATAGCGTGCTCTTTCCCTTGTTCGGCGCGCCTATGATTCCTACCAGCAAATAATCTCCTGGTAAATATGTCCTGCAGCGGAATAATAAATGTATGTGCTGCGCACCCATTGCTTCTGCAATATAAAGCTTTTTATTAACTCATTTGACTATAAATCCGAGGTTTGTGTGCAAACCTTTCAATGCCGCAGTAGTGATATTTTTGTATAAGATTGGCGTTTTCCTGTTTGCTGCTCTTGCGGCAATTCTCATCGCAGGGAATGCAAACGCCTATACCGGTACCGTCTCACTCAACGCCAGCGTTGCCGTATACTGCCCATTCAGCGTTTCCTTAAATGTGTCATCCGGTTATATAGACTACGGCAATTTTACTGTCAACTACACGATTGCAACATCGGAGCCATGCTCGCTCAACAACCTCAACCGCAAGCTGGACATATACTACCCCAACTCGACACTTCTACACGAGTACGTCGCAACGCTCAAAACAATCAACACCACCCCTGCAAAATACTACGTCGCAGTAAATTCTTCAATCTTTCCTGCATCTGGAACATACCCAATAAAGCTCACGGTTTCAAATCTCAGCTACACCAGCTCTGCGACCGGGGCTATAGTTTTGATATCCTCTGTAAACGAGAAGGTGACTGCGCTTTCGGTGCCATCGCGCCTTCTTATCTCATCT
>JAMCZI010000021.1 GCA_023485545.1 Candidatus Martarchaeota archaeon | reverse complement strand
TAAAAATGGTGAAACAAATGAAGAAAGAGATGGGCTTCTGGAAAAAGGAGGCGCTCAGGATAGGCAGGATAGCCGTTCCCATGTGGGCGCTTTTTGCAATGCTTGTGGCATCGTTTGCAGGCGCGACAAGCGTTGTGGTATATTATGCTACAGTTGGCAGCGTACCGCAGAGCGTTGCACTCACCCCACCGATAACGGTGCAGACATATTCTGTGAGCACTAACGGCGTGACTGCACCAATGCCAGCTTCTGAGTCCCTGCCTGCTGGTTCCGACTACGTTTTCTACGCAAACGTAATAAACAACGCAAACAGGGTCGTGAACACCACAATGATTAACGTAGTAACAGAAGATCCAGCATCCTCGGGCAACTACATGTTCCCGCTTAACGTCTACTACCTTGGCAGCGCATCAGATTACAATAACGCAAACTCGATTGCGACATGTCCAGGAACAGCATCATCTGCTGCAAACTCGATAGTCACAACAGATGAGTCATCAGGAAGTTTCTACACAATACTAAACGACCTCCAGGCAAACACAATACAAAGCAGCTTCTACTATTACACGCTGCCTCCAGGAAGCACCCTCAATCCATCAGCCAACAGCATAAGCGTATGCAACTGGATAGGCAACCAGAGCGTCTACATATCGGGTAGCAAAGCTTACTACTACCAGTTCAATGATCCCTCCACTCAAAGCGGCAGCCCCACAACCAACAGCATAACTGGCCAGCTGGTGTTCCCATCAAACACATTCAGCTATTACATGCCAGGGCAGCAGCCACGCTACGCACTTGGGCTGGTGGTCCCTGCAACCTACAACGGCATGGCAGTGATAAACACTACTGCGATAGTTAGCGCAAGAGCCCTTTCAAGCAGCTAAAGAGGCTGAGACGGGGCTTTCAGCCCCAAAAGGGTGAAAACGTGTATATCCGCATGCTGCTGCTCCTTGCGGCCCTCTCGGCCGTAATAGCAGCGACTGCATACGCCGCATATGTGCCTTCATCGATAGTGGCAGGGAGTTTCTACGACCTGAGCATGCCGTTCAACGGATTTGGGCTTACGAGCGCAAACGCCACTCTTGTGACTACAATAAACACGACAAACCCATACTACTTCTCGTTCAACAGCTCGGTCAATGGCTATGGGCTCTCGTGCGCGACGCCAGTCACTTCCGGCAACTATTCAAAATACGTCTGCTTCGCAGACAATGTGCCGATACACCACAACACGATACTCAACCTTTACGGCATACTGGGCAACGCAACAAACGTGCTTTCAGAGAACTTCTCCAGCCTGGCAGTTACGCCAGTCCGCAATTATTCGATAGACACGCAGCTTCTTCTTGATGGAAACGTGACCCTCAATCAGAGCGTTGTTACAAAGACCGTTGGCATATCTGATTACACAGGGCAGCAGACCACGAAGCTTTATAACCTCACGCTTAACTGCTCTGATCTCCCGGTAATATATGCGACACACAACCTCTCAGTCAAGATCGTTCCAGACATCTGCTACACAGACAACGCTTCCGTAGCTGCAGGGGCGCAGCCCAGCTCTTCCGAGGAGTATTCAATATACTTCAACATGAGCAATTCGCGCCTGCAGTACCGCGGCCCGGTAAGCAACGTCAATGTTACAGTGTCCTATCCTGCCTTTGCTCCAAGCGAAATACCCTCAGGATATGAAGGCTTCCTCGCTTTCTCTATAAACGCAACGAGCTCGGGAAAGGCGCTCCCTTCCTTCTCATACCTTTATTCAACATATAAGTGCTCGCTTCCGATAGGGCCGCTCAGCGCGATAGCGTATTCAGGATCTGGTGCTGCAAAAGTGGCAGTTTCAACAGTTAAAGTGCCGAATGGCTGCCAGGCTGATGAAGGGTACTGGTCCGGCCCAACCATTGTGGTGCTGCAGCAGATTCCAGTGCCTGGCCTGCATTTTACAACCACAATAATCACGACAACAGTTCCGACTACGACTGTAGCGCCATCAAATAACGGAGGCGGTGCGGCAAAGACAACATACACTACTACCTCTACAACAAGCTCAACCATACCCTCAACAGTGCCTCCTACTACGATAACACAGAACACCGCGCCTCAGCCGGAGAGCCAGCAGCAGAAGACCAGGAACACAGCGGCGGTTACCGTCGCCATAACCTCTGCATCAACCGCAGCCATAGGGACAGTGCGGCGTTCGGGGCGCAAATGAAGCGTGCGTAGCATAAAAATTGACGATAAAACGTGATCATAATGAACAAGAAGCAGGAATATCTCATATCAGTAATAGGCCTTTTGGGCGTGATAATAGCCGTGCTTTCAATACTCCTCAACAGCGACGGTCTTGCCCTCGCATCATCCCTTGTTGCGATACTCGCCATAGCCGTCTCGATGTACTTTGTGTACATAGAGGAGGAAGAGATAAAGGTGGAGAAGAAGGAGATAAAGAGGGAACAGAAGGAGATAAGTGAGGAAAAGGAGCAGATAAGCTCCGACGAGCGCAGGCAGTCAAGGAGCGCAGCGAGGAAGTAATATGATGGCCCGGAATGCACAATCCGCACAAAACATTTAAATATCATAGATGTTTACTCACTTAAGGCGACAGAATGGATGTACAAGCCAACAAACCGGCTGATACAAGCAGCGCGGCGCTCGCTGCGCGGAAACATAATGCTAAAGTGCTGTTCTATGACATCTCCTACTCGATATTAATCAATGGCGTGGCGATGCAGCCAGAGATCGACTCCTACTCCAAGGCGATAAAGAATTCAATCAGGGAAATAGAAAGGACTATAGGGTTTAACAACTATCCCTACGGCATGCGCGAAAATGAGAGCATATGCAGATCAGTAAGGATGATGTGCGACTCATTCTCAAAGTTTGCAGCTGCACTTTCCGAAACCACATGCACTAACATAAGCCTAAAGAAGTACCTGCTCATGTGGGGCGTGGCAAACTCAAAGGGCATAGAGCACGTCTACGAGGATGAGATACTCGGCATGCTGAGGAATGGCTCCGACGGCAGGGTCTTCGAGGTGTCACCCGAAGGCTCTGTAAAGCCGAAGAACGGCGCAGCAGATGCGTATACCCCAGAGCAGTTGCGCGCCGAACTGGACGCGATAAAGAAGCTTGAGGCCGAGCTCGATTCTAAGAACCCGCTTTATGCCGATACGCTTTCCCTCGACTCGGCGACAAAGCATGAGCTTGCGCTTCAGGCTATAATAAACTCTGGGAAGGTGTCGAAGTCGTGGGACGACGAGCTGATTGAGATAGCCTCTGAGGTAGTCAAGGATTTTGGCAAGAGAGGATACTTGGACGCGGAGACCACGCTGCATGTACTGTCGGACATAGAGGCGTTAAAGGGCATATATTCGCTTTCCTTTTCCATGATTCCCAAGGAGTTGGAGGAAGACGCTCAAGATTCTAGCCAGATGCCAACGAAAGTCCCAAGCATCGAAGTGATAAACGTGCTTAGGACGGAGAGCAGTGAGTGAGCAGTTTGCACAAGCAGGGTTTATAAGTTTTTAAATAATATAAGCTTTGCTTGCAAGCGGCCTTATTTATGGGAATGTCTATGTCTAGGGAGAACACTATACTCGCAGTCGTTGTAATCGGGACGCTGATGGCCTCGATAGACTCGACCATAGTGCTGCTTGCGTTCCCTGCAATGACCGCTGCGCTCCATTCCACAATATCGACCATAATATGGGTCATACTAATATACATGATAGTAGTTGCTGTGTTTTCAACGCAGTTCGGAAGGATAGGCGACATATTCGGAAGAGGGAGGATGTTCAACCTCGGCTTTGCCATATTCACCATATCCTCATTCCTGTGTGGCATAGCCCCAACGGACATAACGCTGATAATCTCCAGGGCATTCCAGGCGCTGGGAGGTGCTCTGCTCGCATCAAACAGCAGCGCGATAATAGCGGATACGTTCGAGCGCCACAAGATAGGCAAGGCTTACGGCTACACAGGGCTGAGCTGGAACATAGGCGCCCTTCTTGGCATACTCCTGGGCGGGTTCATAACAACGTTCATAGGCTACAGGTACATATTCTTCATAAACGTGCCGATAGGGATAGTCGCCCTTGCTCTCGGCCTGAAGTACATAACAGACAACAAGCGCTCTTCCGACAGGGTTGACCTTCCGGGAATGGTCACCGTAGGTTTGGCGGTTGCGCTGATAGCCTATGCAGGTATAAGTTACTCTTCTGTCGGGGTCACCCTATTCAACGTCGCGTTTCTGATAATAGGCATAGCATTCGCTATAGCTTTCGTGCTGATAGAGAAGCACGTCAAGATGCCGACGATCAACTTCAACATGTTCAGGAACAAGATATTCAGGAACTCGCTGCTTGCATCACTATTCCAAGGGCTGGGCTTTCTCGGAGTGACCTTCCTCCTGATAATGTATCTTCAGGGAGTAAGAGGCTACTCGCCGCTTGACGCATCGCTTGTCCTTTTCCCTGGATACGTGGTGAGCGGCGTCCTCTCCCCGCGGATGGGAAGGTACTCAGACAAGCTGGGCGCCAGGCCCATTGCCACAGCTGGAATAGCCCTCATGGTCTCGGGGGTGGTCTTTTACATACTCGTCCTTGGCGTGTCATCGCCTATATACCTCATAGTCATAGGCACAATAATAACAGGCTTCGGGGGCGCGATGTTCTGGCCTGCGAACAACAGCGCCGTGATGGCAAACGTGAGTGCAGAACTCAGGGGTTCAGCTTCCGGGACTCTAAGGCTATTCAGCAGCCTGGGGCTTATCGGCAGCTTCATAATAGCGTTCGTGGCGGCAGCATCCGCAGTGCCTAGGTACCTTGCGTTCGAGATATTCGCAGGCACGTCAAAGGTCATAGGCGGAATAGGAAAGGGATTTGTTGCTGGGATGCACTTCGCTTTCATAGCGCTCATGGCAATGCTCATAATAGCAGGAATATTCTCCTACGCAAGGGGCAAGGAGGATAGGAACGACGGCTCAATGCAAAATGATAAAGAAAGCAACGGGAGGCCGAAAGCTGGCGCTCGCAAAGCAAAGAATACAAAAAAAGGGTAAGCGCTCATCCTTCGCTAAATGTCTCTGCGCCCCTCTGCGGAGAGCCGTCAAGCTGCTCCTTTGCCTTATCCTCAGGGTTGAGCACCTTTAGCAGCTTTTCAATCTTTGCCACCACCCTGCTGCTATGCCATGCGGCTGCTATAGGGACTGCAAGCAATGTCAAAAGTGCGCCTCCTATTTTCAGTGCTTCGGGGCTTATCGCCCCTCCAGTGGCTGGCGAAGATGACGCCATCATGCCAAAAATGTCTCCGGTAAAGAATGCCGCGCTCAAACCTCCTAATATCCCCATGCCTTCCTTCGCGTAGCCAATCTCATCTTTCAGCCTTTCTTCACTGAATGTGCAAATGCCAGTTTTTTCGTCACGGTCGAGAGCCCATGGCACGCTCATCTTGTAAAGCTTCTTGATGTCCTTTTTTGTTTCAAGCGGGTATAGCTCGCCTGTCTTGTTGTAAATCGCCTCTTGCGCAGCTTTAGCAACCTCCTCCATGTACTCCTTTTTGGGTTCTCCATTTCTTCCCAGAACAAATATTGTTCCCATAATACCACGCTAATACAGCTGCTTGATTGATATTTATTGCTTTCTTCCTGATGCGTCAGCAGGCTAACCCTTTCTGATCGTCAGCCTTGGAGAGGACCTTATCAGGTTTACAACATCGACAGCCAGCTTTCTGTTATGTTCTGTGTCGAGTATTATGTAAATCAGAGGATCCGCACCATATAACATCTCCATGCTTTGGATGTTAAACCCGGAAGCTGAGTGCCAATAGCTCTTATCCATCGCTGCGAATATCCTGTTTACATCAACCCCATAAATTTTGTCTATCTTTTCTGGGAATAGCATTGCATTCCTGGCGTATTCAAACGCTTCGTTCCCATCCATGCATTCGAAATGGCGCCTGAGATCCTTGTACTTTTCCGCATTTTTGAGGTACAGCTTTTTACTTCTCCTTAAGAAACCGAAATAACCCATTATGTCTTCCTCTATGGTCCTCACTGATTCGGAATGGCTTTCCTCCCTTTTCCTCACAAAAGCAGTCTGGTCCATGCTACCACAGTAAACTCTCAAAATCATGATATTTAAATCTTTTTATGAGGGCATTTTGGCCGCGCATCTAAATGCAATTTATCATATGCTAATTTAAAGTGTTTCAAAAAAATCTAATTGTTTATATGGGATCAGATTCTGAGAAGAAGCGAGTGCCGCATGGGCAGATAGTCACGGAGGTGTTTCCCGTACTTAGTGCAAGTCATACGCCTGAGATAAATCTGCAGGAGTACAGGCTGCGCGTCTATGGCGAGGTTGAAAATGAGCTCAGCCTGACGTGGGAGGAGCTCATGGCAATGCCAATGGACGAAAAAACTGTTGACGAGCACTGCGTCACCAGGTGGTCAAGGCTTGGCGACACGTGGGATGGCATACGCATCAGATACCTTCTTGATAAGGCGAAAATCAAGGAATCTGGCCATTTCCTCATGCTTAGATCCTCTTATGTTGGGTACTCTGCTAACGTTCCGATGGAATATATCAATGACGACTGCCTCGTAGCATTCAGGTTCAACGGCAAGCCTCTTGAAAAGGAGCATGGCGGTCCAGTCAGGGCCCTAATACCAACATTATACTTATGGAAGAGCACAAAGTGGCTTGACGGGATAGAGGTCATGAAGGAGGATAAGGCCGGCTTTTGGGAGAAGCGCGGCTACAACATGCGCGGCGACTACAACAAGGAAGAGCGCTACTGGAAGGGGATGAACTTCGTCAACAAGCTCTTCTTCTTTGGGCAGAAGGATGACGATTGAGCGCTCCTTGCAGATATGGTGCTCCTGCAAAGCTCTATATATCTAAAAAACGGAATAGTATAACCTAGCATCACAAGTGCATATTCATGGATTTCATCAGAAAGCCCGTATCACATAAGAACAATGCACCGATAGCATCGCTGCAGGAAGCATATCAGTCGGTAAGCAGGGAGATTGCCCCTGCAGTTGTTATAGGCAACTGGGCCCTCAGGCTATCCGTTTTTGACAACGCCTCCTGGGACACCGGCAGCATAGAGATTGCCCTGGCTCGCAAGCCCAAGCTTGGAAGCCTCAAGCCGCTCATAAGGCAGGGCTACAAGCCGCAAGAGTACGAGGAGCGTAAAGACGGCTCCGAGAGGCATGTGCTGCTCAAGCCAGAAAAAGGCTATTCGATACCTGTCACTATGGTATACGACAAAAGCGGCAGCTTCTACACATACGGCATACCAACAAGCGCCATGTTCTACAACTCGATCGACATGGACGTGCCCAAAGTCCGTATAGCCGGCAAAAAAGTAATGCTATCATACGAGCTTCTGGCAGCGCGCAGCGCGCGCATTGAATCCAATAGCAGTGCAGAGAGGGAGCACACATATGCGGCATACAGGCTTCTGGGAGGGCTATACAACCTTGACGTTAATGAGTTCATGTTTGACCTCGGGCAGATCCCGCGGTCAACACAGAGGGTGTTCTACGATCTAATAAGTCTTGGCGCAATGAAACAGCAAGGCCGGCCGAAGGCTTCCTGGCCCGATAAGCTCTCTCTTGCTATTATAGCAGAGGAGGCGCAGAGGCTGCATTCTTTGCTGCGCGGCTCGCAGGTTTCCGGCAGAACTTAACGACTACTGCGTAAGCGCAACCCTAAAGAAAAGCTATTTATATGAAGTGCTGCGCTAAGCTTACTGATAATATGCTTAAAACCCCAAGCGTGCGCAAGCCGCTGAAATCCGAGCCGGGGAATCAATACGAGGAGTACAACATACCCGCGTCCATTGTGCAGAAGGAGTACGATGCGATAGCGCTTATTTTCGGGACAACAGTGCTGATAGGCGGCAGGGCAGTCAACCTGCTTTCTCAGGGAACATTCAGGAAAACGCCAGACATAGACCTGCTCGTGCAGCATGACATGAGCCCGGAAAGGCTTTCAATGATGGAGGCCAGGGGCTGGGAACAGGATGATTCAGGCTCAAAGGATGGGAAGCACCACTTCAGGAAGGTGATAAGTTACGGCGGCGTAGAGATGTCGATGGCAGCCGACATAAACACTCTGAAGGGAAAGGATGCGCTATCCAATCTGGACAAGCGCGAGATAATGAAGCGCGCCATACCCGTCAGCACCCAGTCGGGCAGCGACTCCAAAATGCTCGTTGCATCTCCAGAAGCGCTAATAGCGATGAAGTTCTCTGCCATAGAGAACATGAAGTACACAGCCAACAGGCAGGAAAGCGTCGACGTAGCAAAGCACATGGAGGATATATACCGCCTGTTTTCCGAATACTACAAGTCCGACGAAACGTTTTTCACCTCGCACCTTAAGAAGATAAAGCCTTTCTTTAAGGATTCCTCCATGTATGAAAAGCTTGGGGAATCCATAGACGACATAATAGATGCCGGAAGGGTGAACCTGCTGCTCTATCACATGAAAAATGAAAGGCTCTCCGAGGTGCTCCGTGCGATGGAGGAGAACGAAGCATCGCGTATTGAGGAGCGCAGCAGGAAGGGCCTTGAATCAATGGGCCAGTCAGTGAGGTTCAATTTCATGCTCTCTAACCTTAGGTCTGATATCGAACGCAAAGATTCGGGCATTGAAGGCCCTATAGCGTTCAAGGCAGCACAGGAGTTTTTCAGCGGCAACATTGGCGAATTCGGCCGGGCGCTTTACTCACTCGTAAAGAAAGCAGGCACATCCGAGTATCCGTCTCTTAGCAATTTCAGCGAGGGCGAGTTCATATCCAAAGTAGCGAAGGCTGTTGAGAAAGGCTCAAAGGCCATGCCTGAACTCGCCGAGAGGATAGCAGCCTCAAGCGAGATATATTCAACTGCTGTGAAGATCATATTCCAAAAAGAGGCAGGGAAGGATGCACCATCAAAGGAGGACCTTGCCGAGGCCAGCTCGCTTCTCAAGGAGCACTGGGGCTCTGCAGAAGCTTACCTAAAGGAGAACTGGGACAGCATAGTAGCCGGCTCGGAGAGGTTTTTCGAAATGGATGACGGGAAAAGGATAAGCATAACCAAGAAGGCGCTGGCAGAAGCACTTGCAAGCATGTAGCAGCGCTGTTGGCAGCATTATAATCCTATTTGCATATCACTTGGTGACCTTGTTGTAGTCCCCTCCAGGCGCAAAAAGTATTTTTTGGTACGTCCCGCTTCCTCTGATTATCTTGTAGCTGTGCTTGGTATTCTTCGGCACAAATACTACAAAAGGAGTCTCCATACGATACTTTTTTGTGCCGAGGCTTATCCCGACTTCCATCCCCTCAAGCTTCCTGCCAAAGCCTGTGAACACCATTATTGCATTCACTGTGTGGCTCCTAAGCTTGGCTGGCTCATAGGGCTTTCTTATTCCCCTCACCACCCTCTCTATCATGTAGACGTTCCCTTCAGGGAAGTTGTTTTTGTCAAGGAATACGAATCGCTTTCCTATCTCAGCGTAATGCTTTACGACCTCATCTTTGGCACTCCTAATCTCTGGCTTAAAGATGAGCTTTTTGCCCTTGCTGTTTACCATCTGCACCACCATTAAAGATCAGGGAGGCTCACTTTGAGCTTCTCCTGCCTCTTCCAGAAATAACCTTCTTTTCAGTTATCTCCTCCAGCGTGCGCCTGGACGTCTTTATGCCCCATACTGCTATTATTACGAGACAGACGAGCCAGCTCACTGCTGTGAAGCTTAGCTGTGCAATAGGTATGCCTGCCAAGGCTACTCCTATGACCAACAAGCCTACGACGTTGAAGCCTCTGCCAAGCCCGTTTGCAAAGCCGCCACCGCTTGCCCTGACCCTTGCCGGGAATATCTCCGGTACGTATATGTATAAGGTGGCAGCCCATGCCTGTATGAAAATGTTCACCAGGAAGGCGAGCAGCACAACCTCAACTGCGCTATTTGGTGGAGTCAAGCCCATTAGGAATATGAACAGCGCTGCAAAGAAAGCATATGTGGTAAGCAGGTACTTTCTCTGATACCTGTCAGATATTACTGAGACCAGCACAGGACCTAGGAAGCCTCCTACCCATCCTATTGCAGTGAAGAATATTGCGTGCACAAGAGAATATCCCTTTGCTATCAGTATGAGCGGGAGGAATGCTGTGAAGCCATAGAACCCCCATGTCTGGAATATCCAGAGCAGCGACGCAACTGCTGTGCTGCCTATTATATCCTTTTTGAAAAGCTCACTGAGCGGCGCCTTATACTCTCCTATTGAGTATTTTACGTTCTTTGCGTATGAAGGCAGAGGCCTGTGCGTCCTCCTGTGCACAGCTTCCTCTATGCTCATCATCGCTGCATCTGCCTCCTTCTTCTTGTTCCTGCTGAGGTACCAGCGCGGCGATTCAGGCGCAAGCGCCCTGAGCGGCCACACTATCAAGGCTATTACTGCTCCGAGAAGGAACACATACCTCCAGCCATTTATTGGGAATGTGGATATCAGAGCAGTTCCTGAAAGTCCTACCGCCGGAAGCGATAGTACTCCTATTATCATTGCATATCCTACGTACTTGCCTCTGAGTTTTGAAGGTGAAAGCTCTCCAAGATAAGCCCATATGACAGGGAGATCTCCTCCTATTCCGAATCCTGTAATAAACCTAAAGAGCCAGAGCTCTGCGACACTTGTTGAAAGGAATGTCAGGAACGAGCCTAACGCTATTATGAGAAGCGTTATTACGAAGAGCCTCTTCCTGCCGTACTTGTCTGCAAGCCTTCCCGAGAGGATCGAACCGAAGAACATTCCTATGAATGCCATCGCTATAGTAAGCGTTGTTATCAGCGGCACCATATGGAATGTCTTGGATATTACCGCCGCGCTCACAGACATCGTGTCTATATCAAATATATCAAAGAAGAATCCAGCTCCAGCAGCTATTATCAGCAGAAGATGGTAGTTTGTGAATGGTAATCTGTCAATTCTTTGACTTATATACAAATCGTCTTTAACTTGGCCAACCATCTATACACCCATTATTCCACTAATCTATTAATAAAAGCATTTAAAAATATTTGCATAAACCTTCCAGCTCGCCGCCATTTTGTCAATGGGCCCTCTCGGCTTTCAATTGCGTCTTCATTCGTCTATCTGCTTGCCGTAGACACTCACAAGGTTCCTGAACCCTTTCTTCTTGTAGAATCCTACCGCTATGTCGTTCATCGATGGGAATTCGGCTGAAACGAGGGTAATGCCGCGCTTTTTTAGCATCGATGTCAGCTCCTCAAGCAGCGCGTGGCCAACCGCCTTTCTCCTGTGCTCCGGCATTATGTAGAACTCCACTATCCTCGCCTCCTTCCTCGGATCGTATCCTATCCTGTCAAGGATGTCGACCTTTATCATGCCAACTGCCCCATTGCCGGCATCGGCCACAAGCACTATGTGCCCTTTTTCGTCGCCCGTGGCTGCGGTGAGATATCTCCTGATTTCGTCACCTATTCCATCCCTGACAACGAAAGAGGAGTCGAACTCGGCGTTCAGCTTCTTCAGGCGCAGCACCATATCGACCGCTCCATCTATATCCTTCTGCTCCATTTTCCTGACTGTTATCCCATCCACCATCTCAATCACCTTCAAAATAGTTTTTTATCATGCCCTCCTCCATCATTCTGGCGTATATCTTCCTGTTGCCCTCTATTATCTCTGTAGCGCGTTTCAGGAATCCCTCCCTTGAGTCATTCTTCCTGGCAAGCCCCATCTCAACTGTCTTGGAGGCTACTGCAGCAGCGACTCTTGGATAGAGCTCCCATTCGTCCATCGTAGGCACTATCCTTTCAGGAGAAGGGTCCTTCACGAAATCAGCTATCTCATACGATGCCTTTACCATTATCTCGGGGTTTACCCCTTTTGCGCCGGCATCCAAGATGCCCCTGAAAACCCCAGGAAACACGAGGCTGTTGTTTATCTGGTTGGGGAAGTCTCCTCTTCCAGTTGCGACTATCTTCGCGCCTGCATCAACGGCCCAGCGCGGCCATATCTCTGGAACAGGATTTGCAAGAGCGAATACAATTGCATCCTTGTTCATAGCGCTTATCCACTCCTTCCTTATTGTGTTGGGGCCTGGTTTTGACGCAGAGATCACCACGTCAGTGCCCTTGAATGCGTTTTCTATTTCGCCTTTCTTCCTTTCGGAGTTAGTATCGATGCCCAGCTTGTACTTCCATGGGTTGTTTATCATAAGCGAGTCCATGTCTTCTCTCTCAGGTTCGAGTATGCCCTTTGAGTCAGCCATGATTATGTTGCCTTGCTTGACTCCCGCAGCTATGAGGAGATGGGTCGCCGCTATGTTTGCAGCGCCTGTGCCCATCATCAGGACCCCTATGTCGCCAAGCTTCTTGCCAGTGACTCTGAGCGCGTTTATCAGGCCAGCAAGTATTATTGAAGCAGTGCCGAGCTGGTCGTCGTGCCAGACAGGCACGCTGAGCTCTTTTTGCAGCTCTTCAAGTATGGCGAAGCACTTGGGCGACTCTATGTCCTCCATGTTAAAGCCGCCGAAAGAGGGCTCAAGCGCCTTAGCGACAGCAACATATTCCTCCTTTGTCTTTGTCCTTATAGGGATTGGAATTGCGTTAACTCCTCCAAGGTAGTTGAATATGAGCGCCTTGCCCTCCATCACTGGGATGGCGGCCTCGGGCCCCACGTTGCCCAGGCCAAGCACGCGAGTCCCATCAGTCAGTATGGCTACGCTGTTCCACCTTCCTGTAAGCTCGAACGACTGCTCCTTATCTGCAGCTATCTTGAGCGATACTGCTGCAACCCCTGGCGTATACCACACTGAGAAGTCCTTTAGCCCGCGCACAGGCACCTTTGGCATAGTGTTTATCTTGCCCCTGTATAGCCCCGAGTACTTTATCGCCTGCTCGTTGAACTCCTCTGTCCTTTTCTCGTCACCTTCCATTAAAGTCATCCTTTATAAATGTGCTAAGAAGCAATCGAATCCCACAATTATAAAACTTGCTGGGAGGCCGCGCGCAATCAACTACATTAATTTATTCTGCCTAGAGCAACCAATCTGATAAAATTAAATATCTAAAGAGGCAAGTTGGTGCGGAAGACACGGTAAACATCCTCTACAGGTAAGCTAATGACAGAAAAAAGCCCTGAAAAATTGAAGCGTATCCTTGATAGCTCGGAAGAAGGGTTTACGACTCTAAAAGAAAAAATCGGTTTTGTGGAATCACTTTTTAAGGCTGGCATAATAAGTGCGACCGAATTAAAAACTGCAGAAAGCAGTCTCAGGAAAACTGCAGCATCAAATAGCATGAGTGGGGAAGTAGAACTGGTAAACTTGGATTTGGTAAAAAGAAAATGCTGGTTTTGCGGAAAGGATACGATGCAAAAGACGAAATATGTTTACGCTAAAATTGGCAGGGATGCAACGCTTGTG
>JAMCZI010000032.1 GCA_023485545.1 Candidatus Martarchaeota archaeon | reverse complement strand
CCGGTTGGCCTGTTGCATCACCAAATCAGCTCTTGATGTTTTGTAAACTCAAGACCGGCGCGATACCGGATTCCGCCACCCTGGCACGGCTCTATATATAATGAAAAAGCTATATAAAAACCAAGCCTTGCTTCACAGGGAGGCAGCATTCATCACTGCGCCTCCCTGAGCACTTTAGCCAAGACATAGTTCAGCACCCCTCCCTCTTTGAAGTACTTCATCTCGAGGTCCGAATCAAGCCTTAGCGTCAGGTTTGCGCTCTTTGCCTTGCCATCCTTTCCAGTATACGACATCCTTACCGTTCCTTTCGGCTTGACATCCTTGTCCATCTCTATGGTTACCGGCTTTGACTGGTCTATCCCGAGCTCGATGAAGCCTTCCCCTTCGGCGAACTGGAATGGCACCACGCCCATGCCTACGAGGTTGCTCCTGTGTATCCTTTCAAAGCTCTTCGCCACCACCGCTTTGACACCAAGGAGCATGGGGCCCTTTGCAGCCCAGTCCCTTGAGCTTCCAGATCCGTACTCTTTGCTGCCAAAAACTATAAGGTTCCTGCCCTCCTTCCTGTACTGCATCGCTGCGTCGTATATGCTCATCTGCTTTGCATCAGGATAGTGCAGCGTTATGCCTCCTTGTGTTCCCTCCAGCATCAGGTTCTTTATCTTGACGTTGGCAAATGTGCCTCGCATCATAACTTCATGGTTGCCCCTTCTCGCCCCGTAAGTGTTGAAGTCGTTCGTGTTAACTCCATGTTCTATGAGATACTTTCCTGCCGGGCTGTCTGCCTTGATCTCTCCCGCAGGGCTTATATGGTCCGTCGATGTAGAATCGCCGAAAACACCAAGTATCATTGCATCCTTTATCGGCTTCAATTCCCTCTCAACAGCAGGGTCAAAATTCTCGAAGAAAGGCGGGAGCCTTATGTAAGTGCTACTCTCATCCCATGCGTATGTGTTACCCTCCGGAGTAGAAAGGTTGTTCCAGTAATCGTTGACGCCGAATATGCGCTCGTATTCCTTCCTGTACATGTCGGTGCCAACAACTTTCGACACTATTTCGTTTATCTCCTCATTTTTCGGCCATATGTCCTTTAGGAATACCTCCTTTCCGTTTTTCCCTATGCCAAGTGGTTCCTTTGTGAGGTCCTTCATCACAGTCCCTGCTATTCCGAAAGCGATCACGAGCGGCGGGGACATAAGGTAGTTCGCGCTTACCTCTGAATGTATCCTTGCCTCGTAGTTCCTGTTTCCAGACAGAACACTTGCGGTGGCTATCTTCGCGCTTTCTATTGCTGACGCAATTGGCTTGCTAAGCGGCCCACTGTTTCCTATGCAGGTGGTGCATCCAAATCCGACCAGCGAGTAGCCCAATTTTGCGAGAGGCTCAATGAGGTTCGCCTTCTCAAGGTAGTCTATTACGACCCTTGATCCTGGTGCAAGGCTCGTCTTGACCTTCTTGGTATCGACCTTCAAACCCATATTAATTGCATTCCTCGCGAGAAGCCCGGCGCCAACCATGACGAACGGATTGCTCGTATTGGTGCAACTCGTTATGGCTGATATCACCACATCTCCGTCAGAAAGCATGCCTTCGCTTCCGTCCTCATAAGCTATCTTTGCAGATTTCCTGCTCTGGTGTGATGCTACTTCTATTCTCCTTTCAGTAGACGCATCGCTCTCGTTCTTCCAGCGCGCTTCATCCTTCTCATTTGGTTTCCCTTTCTCCCCGTCCAGGAAAGCATCGCTGAAAGTTTTCCCTATATCCGCCAGCTCAACCTGCTGCTTAGGCTGGCTTGGGCCAGAGACACTCGGTTTTACGCTTCCAAGGTCAAGCTCAACAACTGATGAATACTCAACCCTGCTGTAGTCTAAGTTGTGCATGCCCTGCTTCTCGTAGTATTTTCTAACGATCTCTGTCTGCTCGGGGCTCCTTCCAGTGGCTTCCATGTACTTCACGGTCTCATCATCCACTGCAAAAAGCGATATTGTGGCTCCATATTCTGGGCACATGTTGGAAGTGGTTGCCCTGTCAGGGAGGGTGAGCGTCTTGACACCTTCGCCGAAGAACTCTACGAATTTGCCCACAACACCATGCTCTCTGAGCATCCTTGTCACTGTTAGTGCCAAGTCGGTTGCAGTTACGCCCTCAGAAAGCCTTCCTGTAAGCTTCATGCCAACAACCTTTGGGTTCGGTATCACGACAGGCTGGTTGAGAAGCGCAGCCTCTGCCTCTATTCCCCCGACCCCGAAGCCAACTACTCCGAGGCCGTTTATCATGGTTGTGTGCGAGTCTGTTCCGACAAGCGTGTCCGGATATGCAATAAGCCTCCCATCCTTATCCGACACAGTTACGCAAGTTGCAAGCTTCTCCAGATTGACCTGGTGGCATATGCCTCCGGAAGGCGGCACCACCCCAAACCTTTCAAAAGCCTTTCCTGCCCATTTTATAAGCATGTAGCGTTCCGAATTCCTTTGCATCTCCCTTTCCTGGTTTACGCGTAGCGCATCAGGATTGTTGTACATGTCCACCTGCACAGAATGGTCTATTATAAGGTCAACAGGCAGCAGCGGCTTCACAATCCTCGGATCCATCCCCTTCTGCTTTGCGTACTCCCTGAGCGCGGCAATGTCCACTACTGCAGGCACACCTGTGAAGTCCTGCATCAGTATCCTTGAAACCTTGAACGGCAGGTCCACGTCCTCCGGGTTCTTCGGATCCCATTTTGCAACTGCACTGAAGTCCTTCTCAGTGATTTCCACACCGTCAATATTCCTGAGCATTGACTCCAGCATTATCCGCATAGAGAATGGGAGCCTTGAAACATTTGCGATGCCTGCCTGTTCAAGCTTTGGAAGGGAGTAAAACCATACCTTCTTTCCGCTTGTAGTGTCAAAAGAGTCCAAATAATCAGAATTCCTGATTGCCATGTATACACCAAGTTAATTTCTGTTTCCGTATTTATAACTTTTCCCATTTTTTGTTTGTATTCCTGTCCTTTTCCTGTTTTGCAGCAAGAAAAGGCAAACAATCAGTAATAAATATCTCAGGAGAGAATATGCCATCGTTGTGCATACCAAAGTTCTACAACTAAAATACAAACTGGGTACAATTGCATGGCCAACAACGATTCTAGGCCCAAGTCCTGCTTCCTGCTTAGAGTGCACGGCGTAGTTCAGGGGGTGGGGTACAGGGCACTCGTAGCCTCTATAGCGAAGAAGCACGGTATACTCGGCTATGTGAAGAATCTCGAAGACGGAAGCGTAGAGGTAAAGGCCTTTGGCACGGCTGCAGATCTTGAGCTTTTCATGGAAGAGATAAACGTCTCATATGACGGCGGGCCCTCAGTTTTTAGCATAGAAAAAACCCTCGCGCCTATCGACAACAGCTCTCCATCTAAGTTTGAAACGGTGTGGTAAGTGAGAATAAAATTTTCTACAGGCAATACGATACGCAAGCTCGCATACATAAACGAGTCTTTCTTCGTCTCTAGCTCGATGCCTGAAATAATGAAGCTATATCCAATGCTCTACGGCAAGGATTTCTACAGGTCTACGCTCGCCGCACATGCGATACACCGGTTGGGGAAGGATAGGGAAGCATTCTACAGCGCAGTCGTGCACGACAACCAGAAGCAGATAGAATCTCTCAAGTCAAAAGAAGCAAAAAAACTTGTTGATAGGGCATCCATACCAATGATGAGCAGGCATAGCGGCACTTTTCGCTCATTTAAGAAATCATTTATCCGCACCTACAAGTCCGCAGCGCTGTTTGAGCCTGTGGTGCACAAGATTTTCGACATAGACCTGCCCAAGACCCTTGTCATCGTACTGACCGAGAACATACACGGGAGGCTTTCGTGCAACATGCTTTACTACAATGCTGGCGAGACTGCAATATCCCTTACGATAAATCACAGGATAAAGGAGGAGCCCGCGCTTGCCATAGGTGTGGTCCTACGCACCCTTATACGCAACCGCATATTACAGGGCGGCTTCCTCAAGCAGAAATCTGTGGAGGCCTCTGCCTTCGCCGATGCGCTTCTCGATTATTTTGCTCCGAATGGGATGCTTTCCGAGGGTATGCACCTTTCAGGCAGGAAGCCGATCTCTGATTATATGAAGGAAAGCGCAACTGCCTATCCAGGCAGGGCTGCAATTTCGGAACGGCTTCTGCCGCACATGGAAGAGTATTACCAGCGGTTCGCCTCAATTACTGTATGGAATTATTTGAAGATGACGGAATTTGCTGATTTTCTGGAAAACAGGTGATTAAGCCAGCAACTCCTTAATTCCGGTACGCATTGCTTCAGATGCACCGACAACCAGCGTACCATCAAGCAAAGCGTTCTTGTATTCATTTACGTGTGAATCGTTCACAACTACTATCGTCCTGGAAAAACTTCGATTTCGAGACGCTATCATCCTCACACTATCTTCTATGGCCTTCCTCCCAGTTTCATACTCTATAGCTATCTTTTTGCCTCCCAGATAGACTACCAGGTCTGGTCCTTTAGAGTTGTTGTATATACGGCACCAGAGTCCTGACGACGATGCGCTCTCAGCTATCTTTTTCACCATCACTGCGTGTTCTGCACTCTGATTGCTCTTCCGCATCACCCACCTCTCATTCGCCCCGTTAAGCTTGAAATCGAACATTTCTGCCTTTCCTGAATTCAGCAATGAATATAGAGCGCGGCTAAGCTGCATGTCGTCCTCCACAACTACGTCCTTCAGAAGCACAGGCACGGCAAGCTTTTCATATAAAGAATCCTGCCAGCCCTTTCCATGTTCTTGCGTGTAACGGCGCCTGTGCACCCCTATCACAGTAGGTGTTCCAATCGAGCCGCCAGCCACAATAGCCTGGCCCACGTCAAGCCTTGCCATCATGCTCTTAACCTCCTGCATATTCTGCATCCCACCTGAAACTATGTTGGCTATGTAATTCAGGTCCGACGGCTCCTTTGACCTGAAAGCTATCAGAGTGCCTGCATTGCTTATGATTTGCTTGCTGAGCTCCGAAGCGTTGTGTGCCACCAGCACCACTGCATACCCAAATTTCCTTCCCTCCTCCATGATGCTGTTGACTATTTCCGCCGAAGCCCCTGAGTTCTCTATCATCGATCTGCCCTCGTCTATCATTATGTACATTCGCGGCATGCTTCCGGCTTTAGCCTCAGGCATCCTTGAATAGAGCCTCTTGAGCAGCTCCTCAATGTAGAGCATTTTAGCGTCGGCTCCATATATGCGCGACAGATCGAAGGAATTCACGCTGCTGAAAACTTCCTTTATGGAGAATACATCCTCTGAAAATGTGCCATAATCAAGTTCCTCTACCCTGTCCTTTATCTGGTAGAGCCTGTTCTTCTCGGCTGCTGATCTCGACCTTCTTATGAATATGTTTATCTCTGCGATCAGGTCTCTGATTGCTGGCTCTCTTCCCGCTCCTCTGAACTTCCTGTATGTATACAATATGCACTGGTTCAGCTTAAGTCTTTGCAGATATCCGAGGGAGTACGTCCTGGCTATCGCATAGGAAACCTCCCTCGCCCTAGTCTTCTCCGAAGTCCCATCAAGCGATAAGATGTTTATGCCTGAAATCGAAGAGTCGTGCGCCCTGCCCCCAAGCGAGGATATCATGCTACGATGTTCACCATGTGCGTCGAACATCACTATAGGAACGCCTAAACCACATATCCCGCCGGCTATTGTCTCGAGCATTGTGCTTTTTCCGTAGCCTGACGAGCCAACGATCACAATGTGCCTGTTTGCAGACTGCGCCGCGTCAAGTGCCAGTCGCCCCCTTGCCTTTGTCCATTTCCATCCGTTTTCCCCCGAATACTGAAGAGAAGCCCTGCTTATTCTTACGGTAGACGAATGAGAAGGTGTCAACCTGTAAAGCCGGCGTCCAAGTACAATTAGATTGCGCCTCGCCAATATTTTTCTGAGAGGCCTAGAGGCAATTTCCTTCAGGGCCCTTAAAAGGGCAAAAATATTAATCCGGTGGGGTGGGAGAGGACCCATCCCTGCTTCGTCGTGCGCCAGGCTGGACTCGTGCACCCCTGAGGCGTCAACCTTTACCTCAAATGTGTATCTCTTTCCGAGCCCCTTATTTGCATATTGCCTGGCGACCTCAAATGCACGCAATACGCTTTTGATGTGCCCCGCAACTTGCGAAACAACCCCATTAGCGATTTCGTCATTGAGATATGCCTTCGTGCATTCCTCTTTTACAATGCTTCTTAGAGCTTTGTCAAGCCCTGCTTCCGCTAACTCTCTTTCTTTTCTTTCTCCCATTGTACCACCTGGAAAACAAGTCGGCCAAGCCACATCCGTTTTATAGAGCGTCGGCACGCATTTTCCATGTATTTTACTCTAAGAAATTATTTATACTTTACTACACAAATATGTAACTAAAGAAAAGATTTAAATATTTTGCCGGAGAAATATAATTGCCGGAGAAATCCGGCACACCTGGAAAACAAGGCGGCTTTGCCGCCTTTTATGCTTTTGGCAAGCAAATGACTGTGCGCTCTTTACAGCCCGGCACGTAAAATATCGCACCGTCGTTCATTCGAGCGAGCTGTTGTCCGTAATTTTTTGGAAGGAAGAGCTTTTGATTTCATAAACCCCGTCATCAGGTTCCGTAAATCCGGGATAGTTTTCTATCGAAAAAGACACTGGATAATCGTCAAGGTAGGCTTCCCATGTCCTGCTGTTTGAAGTTATAAGCATGAACCTGCTGCCTTCCCTCAGCGTCCCTATCACCACCAATGGTCTTCCCTGATAGTCGTCAACATTGTTTTTGCCCATCGCAATCTTCACATAACCCCTGTTCTGGCTATCAGCATCACCTTCATAGCTGCTGTCGAACATTTCATAAATCTTTTCGGCCTTCGACTTCGTAATGTCCGCAATCCTCTCCAGTTCCATCTTCCCCAGCCTTCTCGACACGTTGAAATTTACTATCGCAACAACTTTTTCGCCGTCCTCGACTACAAATGCCCTGTTCCCCGATTCGTCATAATACTCCCCGAAGAGCGATCCGTGAACCTCTCGCACACGCATTTTGGAAGAGTCGTAGACGTAAAAGACCGTGTCTTTGACATTACCATAATAGGATCCGGCACCCTGCATGTCGCGTTCAAGCCCCCTCACCTCAATATCTTTGAACCCATCGAACATGTAGACTTTTCCTTCGCAGTACACCCCGTCTCTTATGTATCTCTCTATTTCCTCTCCGAACTCCGCCTCAATGTCGCCCTTGCACACTATGTAATCCTCCTCCATGTCAGCGTACGAGCTCGAGACCGATAAGAAGTCATCATGCCTGTAATGGACGTTCCCGTGCTTCATGTCCTTAAGTATCATAAAAGCCTTCTTTGCGGCTATGTACTCTTCATTCGTGAAGTCGCCTTCCGATAAAACCCGTATGAATCCCTTTGTTCTTGAATCCGATGGGTTGTCAGACAATATCGAATCGAAGTGCTTTATCATGAGCATTCTTGGAGGACCTATTATGTCAAATGCTTCGGCTATCTCTCCCATGCCCTCATTTTGCCTCAACAGCTCTGTCTTGTCCCTGTCGACGCTCTCCCCATCTACTGCTTTAAACGGCATCAAGATCAGAATATAATGCGCGAATCCAGATATATATCCTATTCGTTTGCGCTTATCCTGCTCAAAATTTCAGAAAGCGCTCCGTCCCGCCTGAGATTCGCTATGTAGGATTCTACCCCTGACGCATGAGCCTCGGCAATCTTGTTCGCAATTCCTCCAGACACATCTGCTCCGGATTTACGGAACCTGATTCCAGTAGGATCTAAATTGTCTATCCTGCTCACAACACTTCCATCTTCCATTTCGATCCCGTCTATGTCGCTGCAGTATACAGCCATCCTTGCCCCTATGCTGCGCGCAATGTCAGACACTATCGCATCGCCAGAAAGCACTGACAACCCTCTTTCTGTGTCTATCGGTCCGTCGGAGTGCGTGAAAGGGATGAAACCCCTATCAAGATATTCAACAATCGCGCTGTAATCCGACTTGTATATCTTTCCATCGCGCGTTCGTACCATCGTGTTCACTGGCAGGTATATTGCTGGAAATTGGTTTGAGACAAGTTCGCGCAGCGTTACCATTGCTGATTCTGCTATCTTGTACCTGAGGTAAGCCCAGGCCTCCTGGTTGCCGTTCAGCCTGCTTATCCTCCTCTCTATAGCTATCTGATGACCTATGTACCCAGCGCCCTGCACTATTACAAATCTTATGTCCCTCCTTAATTCACGAACTAGCCTTCTCGCTACTTCCTCTCCAAAGTACTCGCCAGTGACCTTGTTGCTCACCGCAGCGCCTCCGACCTTCAATACTACGGTGTACAATCCATCACCCAAGCTCTGCCATGAACGCTTCCCTGTCGAATTTGGCGTCTATGTACTTGCTTATGTAAGCGATGTCGTCAAGCGCGCTTCCTAAGCATGAACTGGCGCCAGGCGAAGGCGTTATGTTGAATATCATTCCTTCTTTCTGAAGCTTTGCCTCCCCAAGTACAAGCGCTCCTTTGTTCTCATCAACTATCTGCGGCCTTATGCCTCCTGTTGCCCTGTCTATCCATATGTCATCATATTTTATGTTTGGTATTATTTTTTTAGCCTCATTGTCCACGAACCTGTGCTTCCCCACTACTGGAAGAGAGTACGCCATGTTGCTGTCTATTATGCGCTTTATGTCCTCATTCATCAGTATCCTGTTTATTGCTGCAATATTCTTCGCGTCAGTATTGAAGGTCTTTATGTAATCAGGTATGGTCTCCGGATGGCCCTTTTCCAGCTCAACCTCAAGCGTTACTGTCGGTCCATATCTTATCACATCAGGGTTGGTTATGTCCGGGTCAGCGTGTATTGCGGCGAATGGTATGCCTCCGTGCTGCACCCTATAAACCTTACCATTGAGCAGCCTCTTCGAAAAATAATATCCACCCCCTATCGCTAGTATGGAAAGGCCCTTGTCGTAGCCAAGCTTTTTTGCGAAGTAAAGGCTGTACGTTCCGGCTTCAAACGCCACGAACGAAGCCTTGAAGACACCGCCGCGTGTGTACACCCTGTAATAGTCGTCGCCCCTCTCAACCTTTGTAACTGGGCTGTTGAACTTTACCTCTATTCTCTTTCCCTTTGAGGTTAGTGCATTCTTCAGGAATGTTTCAGCAACGTTGCCGAAGTTGAGCATGTACCCCATGTCGGATAGCAGGGCGCTCACCTTCTCATCCTTCGGCCTTCCCTTAATGGTCCTTGGTTCAAGTGCCTCAAGCTCCTTCCTGCCTATAACCTTAAGCCCGGGGTAGCTGGAACTTATGCTCTCATACGTCTTCTCGAGCGACTCAGCCTCCTCGTCGCCGACCCCAAGCACCATCTTCTGACATTGCTGTATGACCTTCTCCTTTTCGTAGTCTTCCACGAACTTCCTTGTGTAGTTGAGGAGGAAGGTTGCCTCCTGCTTGACTTTCAGCGCCTTTTCTGGTGTATAATTAGTTTCTACGTCCCCTACATGAAGGGTTTGGGAGTTGCTTCTTGCGCTCGAGTTCAGAGTTGCGAGCTTGTCGTATTTCTCAAGCAGCAATATGTTTTTTATGCCTGTGTACCTGCTTGCGGCAAATAGCAGTGCTGATCCTGTTATTCCCCCTCCAACAATAATCAAGTCATAAACTTTCTCCATCGCATCATTAAATTTAGCGTTAAAAAGATATAATTAACCGTAAGCGCGCAAAGCATATCACGATAAGCTATAAGTATTTTCAATCAAAGTTAATCCAGTGGTAGAATGGCTGAGCAAGAAAGCATAAACCTAGGTCTTGAAGGGGTCTATTTTGCCGAGAGCATGATATGCAAGGTCGACGGGACCGAAGGCAAGCTCTACTATAGGGGCTACCCAATAGAAACTCTTGCCGAGCATTCCAGTTTCGAGGAGGTTTCCTACCTGCTCCTTTACGGAAAGCTCCCCACAAAACCAGAGTTTGAGTCGTTTTCCTCGTTGCTTGCCTCAAACAGGAACATCGAGCCCCAGGTTCTAGAATACATTAAATCTGTAGCTGGGAAAAGCCATGCAATGCATATCCTGCGCACTGCCGTGTCGATGGAAGCGTCGCTCGACAAGGAGGCGGATGATGCGGCGCCTGAAGCAAATTTTCGCAAATCGGCAAGGCTAATTGCGAAGACAGGAAGCATAGTGGCGGCGATAGGAAGGTTTTCTATAGGCGCGAAATACGTCGAACCTGACAAGGCGCTTGGTCATGCAGAAAACTTCCTTTACATGCTTCAGGGAGAGAAGCCCGAGCCCGAAAAGGCGAAGATGCTGGATCTGATGATGGTGCTGCATGCGGAGCATAGCTCTAACGCCTCCACGTTCTCTACTATAGTCACTGGGGCAACCCTATCCGACTTGTATTCCGCAGTGGTATCCGGTATAGGCACGCTCAAGGGGCCTCTCCACGGAGGCGCGGACGAGCGTGCCCTGAAGATGCTGTACGACATAGGCAAGCCAGAGAATACCGAGAGCTACATAAACGGCATACTGTCAAGCAAGGAGCGCGTGATGGGCTTCGGCCACAGGGTGTACAAGACATACGACCCAAGGGCAAGGATAATAAAGAAATACCTGATGAAGCTCCAGTCCGATTCTACCGAAGAAGTCCAGAACCTCTCCGGCATAGCTCTTGCTGCAGAAAAGATTATGGTCGAGCGGCTTGGCAAATCGCATAATATATGGCCGAACGTAGATTTCTTCAGCGGTCCAGTGTACAGGCACATAGGCATACCGATAGAGATATTCACGCCGCTGTTCGCGGTGAGCAGGATGCCTGGATGGTGTGCCCACATGCTGGAATACTGGAACAACAACAGGCTGATACGCCCGCTTGATTACTATAAAGGGCCGCTGGACCTCAAATATGTGCCCATTGAGCAAAGGTAATGCATTGAAGTACAATCTTGTTTGCACAAACTGCGGCCACAGGTATGGGCCATCGCACAAGAGCCAGGTGTGTACCGCTTGCGGATCTTTCCTCGAAGTAGTCTACAAATCTGCCCCGAAAGTTCTATCTCAGATGAGAGGTTCGTTCTGGGATTTTTCTGGTGTGCTTCCTGACGGAAAATACAGGAGGTACGAAGTCGGAATGACGAAAATGTTTACAGATGCAGAGGACAAAAAGCTCCTGTACAAGCTCGAAACCGAGAATCCCACGCACTCATTCAAGGACAGGGGCTCGATTATAGAGGTTGCTAAGGCAAAGGAGTATGGTTTCGACGAGGTCGCCTGCGCCTCGACAGGCAACATGGCGTACTCTGTCGCATACTACTCCAAGCTCTACGGGATAAAATCAAGGATTTTTGTGAGCAGGGAGGCGAACAGGGACAAGATAGAAGAGATAAGGTCAACGCACGACGCCGTAATAACCAGGGGCAAATGGGACTTTACCGGAGCGCAGAAAGAGGCGCTGAAATATTCCGCAAAGACTGGCGCCTTCATAACCGGAGATTACTGCTACAGGAAAGAAGGGCAGAAGACAATCGCATACGAAATAATAAGCAGCGCAAAGGACGTATCAAACATAATAGTTCCAGTAGGGAACGCGACTCTGCTGAGCGGCACTCTAAAGGCGCTCAATGAGATGGAGGCAGCAGGATCTATAAAGCGCCAGCCAAAAGTCATAGCCGTGCAGTCAGAGCGGTGTAATCCGTTCGCAAAGTCATTCAATTTAAACGGAAAAGTCAGCTATATCGCTCCAGCGACATCAGCAGACGCTATAGCTGTCGGGTACCCGACATTCGGGGACATGGCAGCAGAGCAGCTCAGGCTGAATGGAGGAACAGCTGTATCAGTAAGCGAGGCTTCGATGGCCAAAGCGCAGAGACGCATGAATGAGGATTATGGAATAACTATAGAGCTCGCTTCTGCCGCAACTATAGCCGCCTATGATTTGCTCAAGCCGCATCTGAGGGGGAAAAGCGTAGCAATAATAAGCGGAGGAAACGTGTAAGACTCCCTCGCAAAAGATGTAAATATCTCGTAGCACGGATTATACCTATGCCACAAAGCAAAACATTGAAGCGCCTGGCTGCAGCGGACTTGGCCCTCGCAGATTTGGCACTGGGCTCCGTGACATCGCGCTATTATCTTTACGAGTCTGCGCGAAGTGGGAGCATAACCTTCGCCGGGCATTCCCTAATCAAATTGCCAGCAATTGCAAGCATCTCCGGGACTGGCATAGAAATAGTGCTCTCGGCGTCAGTACTGATTGCTGCACCATTGATATACGCTATCGAGTATAAGCTTCTCGACAAAGTCTACATACCGGTTTACAAAAAAACGGCCGAGCTGTACAGGAAGGCATTGGGGATCCTTAGGCAGTCTCCTCCTTGAATACCCTGTGCTTCGGCATTCCATCTATTATCTCTCTTCCCTTCTGTGTTGTGCTGTGAAATTCACTGCTTTGTACAAATTTCTTGAAGGACTCCATGCTCTCCCACTCCGTATATATCATGTATTCGGATTCCCCTCCTATTTGCTTGTAGAGCTTTGCGTCCCTGATGCCTGATGCAGCCCCCTTAAGATGCTCGATAACATCGCCAAACATGCTCTCGAATTCCGCCTCATGCCCCTGCTTCACCCTATAATACAGACCAACGTTTATCATAATATCAGTGAAATTACTCATAGAAGATATAAAGCATATGTGCAGAAAACTTTTACCTTGAAATGCCTTCATGTTAACGGATAAATATTTAGGGTGTTTCAGCCAAGTATAAATCATGCGCATGCTCAAAGACACCGCGGTGATGCTGATGGCTTACGGATCGCCAAGCAGCCTGGATGACGCAGGGGCATACTTGGCCGACATAAAGCACGGCTCCAAGCCATCGGATGATGAGATTCTTGCACTAAAGAAAAGGTACGCAGCCATAGGAGGAATTTCGCCAATAAAGGCCGTTACGGAGAAACAGGCCCTGTCATTTGAACACGCACTATTCATGGAATACGGCGAGGACATACGTGTCTTCGTAGGGATGAAGCATGCATATCCAAAGATCGCCGAATCTGCGAAAAGGATACGTTCTTTCGGCAACATAACAGAGGTCATAGGGATAGCTCTCTCCCCTCAGTACTCTTCTGTTAGCATACCCGGATACATGGATCCGCTTGTCTCTGCGCTGGAAGGCCATGCCAAAGTTGAGATGGTGGGAAAGTGGTATGATGCCCCTGGATTTGCGGAGATGTGGGCTTCTAGGATATCAAAATGCACTGCTGGCGAAAGTGATGACACGTTTGTAATTTTCACTGCTCACAGCCTACCGAAAGCTGCCATGTCACCTGGTGATCCATACCAGGCCCAGCTGACGGAGACTGTAGAGTCAATAGTCCGTGCTTGCGGAATAAAGAAGTACGATTTCGCGTTCCAGAGCGGCGCCGGAAGAGACGGGTGGCTTGGCCCAGATATTGCATCCAAGCTGGAGGAGCACAAGTCCGAATGTGACTCCTTTGCATTCGCTCCAATAGGATACGTGTCCGACAATCTTGAAGTGCTGTACGATCTTGACATCGAGACCAAGGAATACTGCTCAAAGCTTGGCAAGGGCTATCTGCGGCCGGAGATGCCAAACGATTCTCCTGAACTCTCAGGTATTCTCGCTGAAGTATGCAGGCCTTATCTTGAAAAGTGATAATCTCAATCCTTATCGTTCAGCACACTTTCGTATATCTCCGCCGCACCGCGCAACATTATGAACGCGAACAATATGCCTACCAAAGCGTAGCCTATGACCACAGGATAGCTGTAGACGAACTCAAGCACAAGATAGCTGAACGTCAGGAACTTAACTATGTTTATTGCACCACGGCTCGCGTTCGATTTGTAGACTACGTTTGCAAACTTTGATTTCATCTTCGAAGATGTGCCCTTCGCCCCCATGAACGCATCTGCGAATGAATGCCTAACGACAACAAGCAGCAATATTATCAGCGGTATCAGGTGCAGGTATGTGAAAAGTATCCACAGCACGTACTCTGCTACCCTGTCCCCCGCTATGTCTATCCTAGCACCGAACTTCGAGACCTTTGAAACCTCAAGCTTGTACCTGTGTATCTCCTCCCTTGCTTCCTTGTTCCCAAGGGCAGCACCATTTATGTACCTCACGAAGCCAACCTTGCCTTTGCTGACTTCCCAAACTGCAAAATAGCCGTCTACTGCGTCAAGAAGCATAGCTATCGCTATTATCGCCACTGTGACGTATCCGGGGAACTTTATCAGCACTAGATATGCGACAAGGAATATCAGCGCGGTCCTGAAAAGCGTTGTCGCATCTGCAAGTCTCATCTGCTTACCTATTTGTTGTGTACTGATCAATCACTGGTACGGCATAGTAAAGCTTCCTGCACCTACTCCGGCCCTTGAAAGCAAAGCCGCAGAAGCGAAAATGTACGTAAATGCAAAAATTACTGCTGTCAGTGCAAACACAAGCAGCATTGCTGCAAGTATTGCCACTACTGCGTCAGTCCTCTTCACTTTGTGCTGCGCAGCAAGCGAAACTATTAGTACAACCATACTCCAAACCGAAAGAACAACAAGCGCTGCTATTCCAACTATAGGTATGGCAACAACCCAGTACAGCAGCATCATTGGAAGCTCTGCAAACATTACCGCAGCAAAACTTCTATCATAATTCTTGTCGAATATCTTGAGCAGGTTGTACCCCACCAACTGGTATATGAATGCGTTTATGAATATGCTTATAGGCACAAGAACCCAAAAATATACAAGTCCAAGCACAATAGCTACGGCCCCTATCCCAGCCAGGAAAGCGGCGTTGCCTCCGAATATCGTGCTGCCGTATGACGATATCCCCAACGAAATCATAGCTGCCCCTATTATGATGAATATTATTGCGGGTACGATTGTATTCTGGTAATAGAATTTGAGGGCGTCACCAACGCTCATCTTCGACTTAGCCAAGAATGAAGGATGGAAATACACCTTCCACCCAAGATTTATGTTTTTCATGAATCCCATTAGGACACCTATTGCTCTCTATCTTTTTCGCGCTGTATTGCCTTCCTTATCTTGTCTTTGGCTTCTTCAGCATTGCCAAAATCCGTTATCTTGACCCATTTTCCAGATTCTAGCTCCTTGTAATGCTCAAAGAAATGTATTATCTTCTTCCTCACGCTTTCGTCTAGGTCAGAGATGTCCCTTATCTTCGAGAAATACGGGTCCACCTTCTCAACAGGTACAGAAATCACCTTCTCGTCCTTGCCGTTTTCGTCTTCCATGTGGGCCACGCCTATCGGCCTCGAAACGATATATGTTCCTGGTGCGAATGGCTGGTTTGATATGACTAGTATGTCAAGCGGGTCATTGTCCTCTCCCCAGCTTCCAGGTATGAATCCGTAGTTGAACGGATAGACCATTGATGTGAAGAGCACCCTGTCAACCTTCAGCACTTCCGACTCCTCATCAAGCTCATATTTTATGTTGCTGCCCATAGGTATCTCTATGAAAGAGTTCACCTTCTCTGGTGCATCCTTTCCGGCTCCAAGTTTCATGAAATCACGCTACCTACAAATTCAACATAAACATATAATATTTGTTTGCATTCATCCTCCGAGAATAGACACCATTATTCCTATCTCAATATCGTCAAATGCGTCCCCTGGATTTTTTCTTACGAATTCAAGTATCTCCTTCCTGTAATCGGTAATCCCGTGCAGTAGCATGCTATCGACGTTGTTCCCTGGTGTATCCGCCTGCAATTCGGACGCCCAACTACCGAGTTCTACAGAATAGTCGTACAGCATCTTCATCTTTCCTACAGCAAGAAGAAATCTCTTCAACTCCTCAATCCTCTCAACCGTTTTACTGTCAAGGCTGCCTGAGCTCTCAAGCTCCTCTATGCTCTGTGAATGCCTGTGTATTATCGCGTCAGCGTTGCCAACTATGTTATCCAGTACGAACATCTTCGTCTCAGAATCGTTCTGCTCCACCGCAGTAACCAGCCTGCCGTTTATTGCAGCCCTGCCTGCCTTAACTTCCATGTCAAGCGTGTCAAGCGCCCGTGCTAGCATCTCGTCCTTAATCTTTATCAAAAAAGCCTGCGCTTCAAGCCAGGTTGTGCCTCCCATTACAAAACCTTACAATCTGAAAACAGACAAATGAATATAAATCTTTTTTTTATTATATGTTTCGGGTCAGTCACGATGGTCCTATCCTACACCAAAGACTACACGAATAGTCTTACAGAAAGTGTAGAGCGCTCGGTCGAGCACCTAATCTCCGGAGTAAAAGAGAACGGATTTATGTCTGCATCAAGGAGGTATCCTTGGTATTACCCTCACTGGTTCAGGGATTCTAGTTTTGTTTCGATGGCGCTGCTGCGGTATTCTTCCGTCTCGCGCCGCACGCAGATGTTCTCAAAAGGGGAAGAGGCATTTGAGGCGGCTGACAGAATCAACGGCTTCAATTCCCGCAATATACTGGTTAGGATCGGAGCCATAGGCGAATCAAACCACAAGCTCTCCAGCGATCCTGATTTCTACAACCTCCGCTTCCATATTCCTGCCAGGCTGGACGAGAACGGGATGCTGTGCGACAAGCGTTTTACCTCTAACGGAAGGGACTTCCCAGTGGTAGATACCAACGAGACAACTTACGGCGACAGTTGGCTACGCCAGTTCGATTCCATACCCCTGACAATACTCGCGCTGAAGCAGGAATACCAGATGTTCGGGAAACTGCCGCGTAGCGCAAACTTGCTGCTGAACAGGTATTCAAACGAGCTTGTAAAATACCTGTCGAAAATTTACGATTTGAAAAGCTCGAACGCATGGGAAATGGATCTTGACAAGCGTCACTCGTACGATTACGCATGCATATATTCCGGTCTGAAGGCCTTGGAGTACTTTGCATCGCAGGGCATCGCCAACATAAAGCCCGAAGACGTAATGAAGACATTCTACCAGTATCATGACAAGGACCCGATACAGATACTTAAGGATACTTTCGTCGTAGACAACGTGCTTATGAGATACGCCCATGGACATGAGCAGCGCGCATCTGCAGCTGCGGGTGTCGATTCTTCGGAGCTTTTCATATTCAGCCGCTTCCTTGAAGGCGAACTCGGGCCCGAAATAGAGCGCAGAACTATAGAAGAGATAATTTCGCGGCGTTTTGGGAACAACGAACTCCCAACAAGATATCCTGGAGACATTTATTTCACAGGAGGAAGATGGTTGCTTCTCGGATTGGAATGTGCAAGCTATCTTGCAAGGAACGGGAATTCAGCAGCCGCAGAGAGGAAGATAGCCCACGTGCTAGAGCATCACTTCGACTCCATGCCCGAGCAGGTCCTGGTGGAGCCAGAAAGCCCTAACCATGAAGCTGGCCTTCGCGATCTAGAGCGGAACAACGGCGAAACTATAAAAGAGCTCGAATGGTCCTATGCTGAATATATAGAGGCAGTACTTAGCCTTATTGCTCCCGGAATTTGGAGCACCAGCATTATAAGGCTTCAAAAGGAGTAGCTACCTGCACTCCAGCTCGGTATCTATGTCGCTGCGCTCCGCTATCGCACCGTCCTCATCATAGGCGTACATGGTGACCGATACTTTGTACTTTCCGGGGTAGCTTCCCTGTTTGGTATAAAACCTTACGCGCTTGCTTGCGGAGCCCCCTGGTTTTATTATCCCTATGCGCGTTCTCCCCTCGTTAAGGTCCCTGTCCATAGCCAGCGAAAATTGCGAGTCTATGCGTACATCGCATTCGCACCAGAACAGTTTGTCCTTGCTAGCATTCGAAAGTCCAATCAACACCTCGCCCTCCCCGCGCTTTCCCGCATCTATCCTCTCCGGATTAAAGTTTATGTTAACTTTCACGTCGCCCATAATCCTCCCCTATTGTATGAAACCCTGCTTCTATCAAGCCTAATACTATCAAGATACGCATATTAAAATGTTTCAAGCTTTTGACTCGCACTGAAATCCGCCATGCAATCAATAATGCATAAAAATATGAAATACAACAATAGATACGTCTTGCACAAGCGTATCTTCGCAGAACACGGTCGCGCAAGAGTTGCTGCAGGCAAATAGGAGTGCGCATATGGCAGAAATCAACGAATCCAAGTTCATAGAAAAGGAACTCACGCTCAGGAAGCTAAGGCTATCAAGGGAAGTGCTGGAGACAAGGAGGTCAATGGTAAGATGGCTCGCCCTGTCCCTTGGCATAATAAATCCGGGGGAATCCAGAATCCAGGCGCTATACGTTCTTGATGGCATATTCAATTTTCAGTTCAAGAAGAAGCAGGATCCGTCTGTGCAGGAACTTTCGGAATACATAAATACAAACTGGGGCCACATAAATGAGAAGACCTTGAGGTACCACCTACTGAGGTTGAAGAATGCCGGCATATTGGGGAATTTGAAGGGCAAGTATTTCATGATGGTACCAGAAAACGGCGAGAAGTACGACGAAGCAGCATGGGTGGATTTTTACTTCGATTCTGAAGTATCCCCTATAAAGGACAAGCTCAAGACAGTCCTCAAGGAATTCAAGACAAGGTGATTCTATAATCGTAGGGAAGAACACGATAGCGTATGGCATAATAGCGATTTTCGTAGTAGTGGCGGTGTACACCGCAATATATTTCACGCTTCTCAACGCGTATGCTGCTGTGGTGGTGCACATGAATGTGACCAATT
Organism: Candidatus Martarchaeota archaeon; assembly: GCA_023485545.1. Lineage (GTDB taxonomy): Archaea > Micrarchaeota > Micrarchaeia > Micrarchaeales > Micrarchaeaceae > JAJZYW01. The sequence goes on along the minus strand of JAMCZI010000032.1, from coordinate 32,194 downwards.
CCACAGGCATATACCCATACAACGTATCCTATATACGCCTGGCAATCAACAACACTGGCGAGAAGCTGATAAAGGACATGGTACTCAACGTGTATGTGAACGGTACGTCGAAGAAGCTGTACCGCATAACGATACCTACGCACAAGGTAGCAGAGCTTAACTTTACTTATGTCTATCCTGGCCCTGGCAATTATTCATTTTCGGTCATAGCGAATCCTGGAAGGATACTGAACCTATCCAGCTCAAGCGTGACAACTGTCACAAAGAAGGTGACCGTTTTGCCACCAGAAGCGCCGCTGGTGATGGATTACATTCCAAGTCTCACAAATGGCTATACTAAATCCATAGCTCTCAGCTCTTACGGAGTCAGCGTGGTTCCGACGCTGCTGTCGCAATACGACATAGGACAGGAGCAGACAGTCCTCCAGAACAAGACAGGAGCCATAGAGCAAGTGCTTTCAAAGCTGGGCGGCATAGAATCATTTGATGGAGCATATTCCTCAAACAAGAGCCTCACGGTAGGGCAGGCATGGATTCGTGGCATAGGCCCCGCATACATATCGAGCGTGATGGAGGGCCTCGGCTATGCTCCCCAGCCCGAGCCCATTAACATCTCGCCTAAATTCGATTACCTGACCAAGGGTGATGTGTCAGCATGCATCTTTTTCAGCGGCGGTTGGACAAAGCTCGTGTACGCAATCTCAAACGGCTCTGAGCAGTGCACCTCATTCGTCTCGACAAAGCCAAGCCTGAACTCATCAGAATCAATAATATCGGCGATAAACTCAAGCAGATACCTGTCAAATGCCTCTTCAGAATTCGTCTATCAGGACCATTCTGATATAGGCGGCATAATCTTCCGCAATGCAACCACACTCGGCATAGGCAACATATTCATAAACAACTACGGCCTTTTCCTGAGCATGCTATCAAAGACCCACAACTACGCAAACGGCAGCTACGTTTGCTCCGGCCTTCTTGACAACAACAATACAATATGCACGATATACGGCATATCATTCAATTCGTCATTCTCAAACTTCAGCCTTGTTGATTCAAGGCTCTCAACGCCAAACTACACCGCATCCATATACTCAATAGTCCCAGTTAAGGAAACCTCAGGGGCTTATAGCAACGGTGTTTCGCTACTGGAGCACCTGAACATATCTGGCCCGAAGTATACATGGACTAGTGCATTCTCCGACTCATGCGGCTTTTACAATACGAGCATTTCATGCAGCGTAAAAAACGCTACTGCATCTTCGGCAGAGCTCAATCTAACAAATAAAATGAACAGCACGATACACCTGAATTCGGCGGCCTGCTACCTGCAGTCTGAGTCACCGCCCCAGCAGATAAACTCATCGCTAAAGCCAGGTGAATCAGGAGTATACAACGTTACGTGCACATACGGCGCAGTGAGCAGCTTTGCAATAGTGTCAAATTACACAATTGCCCTAAACTACAGCATAAACGGCAAGGTGCACATCGCTACAGGATACCTGAAGCTTTCGGAACTAGGCTGAGCGTTTCACCTAAGGAAGTCCTTCGCAGCCTTGCCTTTAGGGAATACCCTTCCATTGCTCGCCTCCACCGGCATGCCAATCTCATTCGCCACGCGCTCAAGCTCCGGGAGTTCGACAACCTTGTCCAAAAAAAGCTCATAAAAAGCGCCGCTTCCGAACTTTACGTCCTTGACTACGAACGTCTGCATCTGGAACATCCCAGTTCTAAGCACCCTGATCTTGACCCTGCCTGATTTCAGTATTTCCTCCACTGACTGAACCGGCATGTCATCATCGCATACGACATTTTCGAAGCAAAATATATAAACATACAATAAGAAAGCGATTAGATGGAGATCCCCTCTGCAGCAGTTGGCTACCTGTACTCGCACATATTTTCGCCAATCGCTTCAGCTATAGGCTCCTCTTCGCAGGTGTCAGTGCTTTCTGTAATACTTGCACTGATAGTATTCTCAATAGCGTTAGCAATATCCATAACTTTGTACGTGTATCTTTTTGGATGGGGCGAAAGGAAGATAATGGGGCGCATACACTCCCGCCACGGCCCCACATATGTGGGGAAGTTTGGAATGCTGCAGAACATGGCTGATGTTCTCAAGCTCCTGTCAAAGGAGCACATAAGCCCCGACAATGCGGACAAGCCACTTTTCTTCCTCTTGCTGCCGATAACCTACGCGCTTTTCTTCCTGATATTTGCGTTTCTGCCGTTCAATTCCACCACGTTTGGAATCGGGGGCAGCTTCGGCCTCATAGCTGTTTTTGCGATACTGTCACTGGCGCCGATGCTCATGTTCCTGATAGGATGGACGAGCGGCAACAAATTCGGCTCAATAAGCGCCCAGAGATCTGTAATGGTGATGCTCGCATACGAGATACCAATGCTACTCGTAGTCGCATCAGTGGCCATGCTCTCCGGAAGCTACAGCCTCCTCTCGATAGTCAATTCGCAGAGCGGCATGTGGTACGGCATACTGATGCCGATAGGCCTATTCGTATTCTTCGTCGTGATGCTTGCAGAAGTGGAAAGGCCGCCGTTTGACATGAGCGAGGCGGACAACGAACTGATAGCAGGGTGGCTGACTGATGTCAGCGCGCCATACTATACGATAGCGCTATTCCTGGACTATACGCGCATGTTCTTCGGCACCATGATAATTTCCCTGCTTTTCCTTGGAGGCTGGTCCGGTCCGGCATTCCTGCCGCCGACATTCTGGCTTCTGGCAAAGGTAGTGATACTGACTGTATTCATAATACTGATAAGGGTGTCGATGGTAAGGATGAAAATAGGCAGGATACTGCGCGCAGGCTGGGTATACCTGATGCCACTCGCCGTAATAAATATGCTGGTTACATTTGTATTATTCATAGGATGATCTGATGCCACTGAAATCGTTAAAAGAGGTTACGAAAGCTCTTGCGGAGAAGCCATCTACGCTGCAGTATCCGGAAGAGCGCGATCCTCTCACTGACAACTACCGCGGCATACACAAGCTGGACATGAACACCTGCATAAGCTGCGCCGCATGCTTCAGGATATGTCCTAACCAGACGATAACCATGGTGGACGTGGATACGGACAAGGGCGTCAAAAAGATGCCAGAGGTGAACGTCGAGAGGTGCCTATTCTGCATGCTGTGCGAAGAGGTATGCCCCCCAAAGTGCCTTGTGCTTACCAAGAATTACGACACGGAGAGATATGATAGGCGCGAATACATACTGCGCCCTGAGGACCTTGAATGAGTGTTATGATGTACGAATACATATTCGGCATAATCGCTGTGGTAGAGATTGCTTCTGCGACTGGCATATTCCTGTTTAGGGACGTGATGCATTCCGCTCTTGCGCTTGCCATCATGTTCCTTGTCAATTCAGCCGCATTTATGGCTCTTGGGGAGCCGCTTCTCGCAATAATACAGCTATTCATACTGGTCGGAGGGGTCGCAACCTACCTGTTTGTAGGGGTTGCATCAGATCACCAGAGCGAAAGGAGGCACACCAACTTTGCCGCATTCTCGATACTCTCAATACTGGTATTCGCCTTTGTTGCATACCCATACATCGGATACTTCACAGGCTCTCCAAGCGCGCAGCTAACTGCTTCTTCGATATCTGCGGAGTTCTCCTCCGGATATCAGCTGCTTTACGTTCTGGTAATCCTGCTCTTCGGCTCTGCCCTGGGCTCCATACTGCTTCTCAAAAGCGCAGGTGAAAAGAGGAGGGTGTAAAATTGATAGAAATATTCATGGTGCTGGGGTTTGCCCTCTTCGCTATGGGAATCAGTGGCGTCGCCGCTAGCAGAAACTTCATAATAATGGTGCTCTCAATAGAGGTGGTCCTGGTAGCATCGTCGCTTGTTGGCGTATCGATGTTCTCGGTTTCAGGCAGCGGCAACATAATCCTGCTGCTTCTTTCCATATGGGGCATAGCCTCGTCGGAAATAATAGCATTAGTCGCGATCTACAGGTATCTGCAGAGGGCGGAGGAGAGCATGGACGTTACAAAGATGTCAAAATTCAAGGGTTGAGTGTTTGCTTCCGGTAATGGCTCTGATTCCAGTAATAATCGCCGCTTTTCTGGCGTTGGTGACGGGCAGCCGTAGGCTTACCGGCTACGTTGCAACTTTTGCGGCGGCAATCTCATTTGCCCTGTCAATTCTTCTGCTCTACAATCATTCATTGCACAGCGAAGTAGCATGGTTCAGCATCGGCTCATACACGGTGCACCTGTCGTTTACCACTGCGCCGCTGAATATGCTGCTCCTACTAATCGTGTCGGGCATCGGAACGCTCATATGCTGGTATTCTGTAGGCTACATAGAGGTTCCAAGCCAGCGCGGAAGGTTCTTTTTCGAGCTTCTGGTGTTTATGGCTGCTATGATGCTCTTTGCCATATCCGCGAATTTCGTCACGATGTTCATAGGGTGGGAATTGCTCGGGGTTACGAGTTACTTACTGATAGGGTTCTGGCACTGGAAGGAAAAGGTGCCACGCGCCGCAAGGAAATCCATAACCACCATAATAATCGGGGACATAGCGATACTGATGGCCATGATAATCCTATGGTCATCATACCATACTTTTAATTTCTCCTCAATACTCTCTGCGCCATATTCTTCCGCAATCACGGTTTCGATGTCCCTGGTGCTGATAGGCGTGTTCACAAAGTCCGCACAGTTTCCGTTCCATGAATGGCTCGCCGACGCGATGGAGGGTCCAACCCCCGTCTCGGCGTTCTTGCATTCATCTACGATGGTAAAGGCTGGAGTATTCCTTGTTGCCGTACTGCTTCCCCTGTTCATAAAGGCGGGTCTTGGACCTGTTCTTGTAGCCGTAGGCATAGTGACAGTGGTGCTGGGGGCGTCTAACGCGCTTACAGAGCATCACATAAAGAGGGTGCTTGCATATTCGACAATTGAGGACCTCGGACTGATGTTCATAGCACTTGGCTTCAACGCGCTCGCTGCCGCCATGCTGCTCTTCCTTGTGCAAGCGTTCTACAAGGCCGCAATATTCATGGGCGCTGGCTCGATAATGCGCGCCAACGATGAGGACACTGAAATTTTCAACAGTTACGGATCTGGAGCCAACAGGATGCTTTTCGTGTCAAACGCGATAGCAGCGGTCTCACTGGCAGGCATATTCCCGCTTAGCGGATTCTTCGGAAAGTTCGCAGTTGAATCGGCGGTGAGCATACCTGTCTACATACTCCTTCTGGTAATAGACATTGCAAGCAGCGCCTACATATTCAGGTGGCTCTTCATACCAATGAGGGCTCCTGAGCACGCGTCGCTATCAAAGGCAAGATACTCTCACATACCGCTCTCAATGCTAGTTCCAGAAGCGATACTGGCAGTTGCAGTGGTGGCTGGGGGCTATGCCTTTATAGCACTTCCCGGATACCTAAGTCTGCACCCGCTTGGCGTAAGCGCTATCGGCGCAATGCTGGAATCAGTGATGGTGATAGCAGGATTTGCTGCCGCATACGTGATATATAGGAAGAATCCGGAGCGGATACCATACACGCGCTTGCACAAGCTGGCGTTCAACAATCCATACACAAATTCGGCGTATTCGGTTATAGCAAAGTCATTCTACGCGGCAGGCTACGCAATCTCAGGGCTGAACACTGCGATAGATGACATATTCGAAGACGCAGGAGACGCATTCAAGTATTTCGGCTCTGCTGGAAGGCGCATAGAGAATGGGCAGCTGAGGCTTTACGCGCTGGTGTTTGTGCTCGGCATAATCGCTTTGTTCATAATATTTGGGTGAAACTTGCATGGAAGTGATACAGGCATTGCTCATACTCGCCTTTGCGGTTCCAGTAGCGGGGCTCATGGCGACGCTGGTGCTTGGCCAGCGCCGCTCAAAAAGCGCAGGCATAGCGTCTACGTCCGTGTCACTCCTGATATCAATTCTAATCCTCTCATCTTTTCTATCGTCTGGCAGGCCGGCCGCCGAGGGCGTAACTTACATACCCCAGCTAAACATAGGTTTCAGCCTGTACGCATACCCAATATCAGTAGTCCTGTTGCTCATGTCCGCTATAGTGTTCTTCGCGGCTGCAGTTGGCGGGAATGTCAAGGGGCTCAAATACAAGGGTTCCGTTTCGCTTCTTCTCCTATTCCAAGTAGCCGCGACTGGGCTATTCCTTTCGGGCAACCTTCTCATGTTCTTCATCTTTTGGGACATAGGGGTCATCGCCACATACTTCATGATATCCGCACTCGGCACAGGCGGCCGCAGAAGGTCAGGGATGAAGTTCCTCGTATACTCTTTCGCAGCAAGCGTCCTGCTGCTGCTCGGTATAATAATGCTGTACTACTACTCTCCTGCAGTTTCAGGGCTGCACAGCTTCAGCATACCTTATCTGATAGCAAACGCCTCATCCATACCTGATGGGATTCAAACTGCGATATTCGCCCTGCTCTTGGTCGCCTTCATGATAAAGATGCCCATCTTTCCGCTGCATTCGTGGATGGCGGACGCATATGCGGACGCTTCAACAGAGGGATCCATGCTGATATCTGGAGTCCTGTCAAAATTCGGAGCATACGGAATGCTGCTGCTTTTCCTGATGCTGCCAATAGCGAAAAATTACTCCATTTACGTTTTCGTCCTAGCCTCGATATCAACGTTTTATGCAGCTTTCGTCGCAATGCGGCAGACCGATCTGAAGAAGGTGCTTGCATATACGAGCATGGCTGAAATGGGGATAATACTGGTTGGCATAGCCTCACTTGACCAGATAGGGATATACGGCGCAGTATTCGGCATGCTTGCGCACGGCATAACAATAGCCCTCGCCTTCCTTGTAGTCGGTTCAATTGAAATGATGTTCGGCGAGCGCAATCTTGCTCTTCTTAATGGCATAGGGCGCAGCGCACAGGTGCCGGCATACATGTTCCTAATCATAATACTCGGGATAACCGGCATGCCGTTGACAGCAGGATTCATAGCCGACCTCCTGATATTCATAGGGGCATTTGGAGCCTTCGGGCTTTATGGCCTAATACCCTTGGCTGCAATAATACTGATTGGCGCATACCTATATTTCTTCGTCGAAAAATCTTTCTTTTCGCACGGCACTGGCTCCCCACACGAATTCAATATAGGTGCATCACAGAAATTCTCGTATGTGGTCCTTGCGGGTTCGATATTCATAATAGGTTCCCTGCCTTTCTTAATATTAAATGCAATAAATCTTCTAAAGGTCTTGTAAATGCTGCCGCAGATATATGGATTGCTTCCACTCGCCACAGCCGCCGCAGTCGTTTTGGTGGGGTTGGCGGACATATTCTACAGGAATGACAAGGCCGCCGCATATGCTGTCGGCGCTCTGTTCGCAGCTCTTTCCGCAGAAGGCGTGATCTTCCTCGAGTTTGCAACGTCCCCTCTCCGCCTGGGCCTCATGTACATAACTCCATTCACGTCGTTCTTCATGATGCTTTTCGGAGCCGCGCTGTTGATGGTTACCTTGCTTTCCTCATCGCATCCCGACAAGTTTGGACGTTTCGCCATGCTCTCCGGGTTTATATCTGCCGGCATAATATTGATAATATCCGGCACGTCACTGATCGAACTAATCCTGGCGCTGGAGCTAATATCAATCTCAACGTCCTTCCTAATACTCTCAGGGGGCAAAAAGAGGGTGGAAGCGGCGACAAAGTTCTTCATACTCGGAGGGCTTTCTGTTTCTATCTTCACTTTCGCCATGGCCCTTATCCTGCAGGGCAACCCCTCTCTCTCCATAGCTCCCATGCAGCCCGGCTTGCTGACGGGGATAGCGCTCCTGGTATCAATACTTTTCGCTGTCGCCCTCTCGTTTGAAGCGTCGCTGTTCCCATTTAATTTATGGGTGCCAGATGTCTATGAAGGTTCATCTACGGATGTCACAGCGCTGCTTGCGGGAGTTAACAAAAAAGTGGCGTTCGTTGTAATATTCGAGGTTTTCTTCGTCATGCTCTCCGCATACCGCTCGGAGTTCTCCGGCATATTCGCGCTGCTTTCAATAATAACAATGTTCTTCGGGAACATAATAGCCCTTGTTCAGGATAATGTAAAGCGCATGTTTGCCTATTCAGCAATATCGCAGGCTGGCTACATAACTATAGGGCTGGCGGTTGGCACTGCGTTCGGTCTCGAGTCTAGCATGTTCCAGATATTTGCGCACACATTCATGATAATAGGGGCATTCGCGATAGTTGCAATGCTTGAATCGGATAACATAAAGACATACAGGGAGTATTCAGGATTGTTCTACAGGAACAAGTTTGCCGCGGTCTCACTTTCCCTAATAATGCTTTCAATGGCAGGCATACCGCCGCTGATCGGATTCGATGGGAAGCTTTTCCTGTTTTCATCTGCGGTGAGCAGCGGGATGGTATATCTCGCAGTTATTGGCATAATAAACAGCCTGATATCGATATACTACTACATACGTCTAATGGGCTTCATGTTTACAGAGAAGGAGGCCAGAAAGCTCAACATGAGCCGCACAACGCTTGCGGTTGTCATCATATCCTTATTTTCTGTGGTGGCGCTTGGCATATATCCAACGCCGGTGCTCCATTACGCGGCGCTTGCGTCGTCATTCCTGTAATTCCAGACGCTTGCCGCAGAGAAAAACGCACCGAGGGCTCCTGCGGTCCCTCCTATAAGCGCACTGATGAAGCTCATTATTAGGAATCCGTATATTATCGGAAGTCCAAACACAAGCCCGACCAGCGCCGACGCCGAAAGAAACATTGGCGCAAAAGACATTCCGATAAGAAGCGACCACAATGCTAGTACTATCGTACCTATTACTCCGGCGGAAAAGCCTGCGAAGAAACTCCACCCAGCTTTCTTTACAAGAAAGCCTATGGCAAGCCCTATCATCAACGGCCCTATGAACGGCATCCATCCAACGAAAAGCATCAGCAAGAATCCAAAGAGGGCACCTGCCCACACTACCTTATACGTATGAACTGGCCTGTCACGTTTCTTGGCAGTGCGCAGCTTTGACTTACTTGCCCTTTTCTTCCCAGCTACCATCTAATGTGTATTACAATAAAACTTAAAATACCATGCGAAACTACTAGTCCGCCAGATTCCTTAGGAAAAACCTTTTTACCATCACGCTTGGCCTGTCCATATCGCCATATTTTGAGAGGAAGTTTTCCATTCCTAATATATTGAGCAGCCATAACAGCTTTTCAACACCCGCTTCTCCAGCCCTGGAATAATAAGCATGTATAATTCTGTGCATTGAAAGGTCGTTCCCATAAAGCTTCCTCCACATTCTGTCGTAGCGCTCCAGCGGCTCGCCGTTGTCAATGTACCTTGATATGGATTTTGCAGCGACCATCGCGCAAGCACCGCCGAATATTATGCCGCCGCCAGTCGTCGCCTTCACCTGCCCTGCTGCATCGCCGACAAGCAACACATTCCCTTTTGCGGTGACGCTGCGTGTGCCTATTGGTATAATGCTGGCCTTTGAATCGGCCATCTTCCCTTCGCCTACCGCTTCCCTAACGGAAGCCTCTTTGAGCATTCTTCTGAACGCCTCCGCGCTGTTCCACGAGCCGCTTCTCGTCCCTATTCCGAGTTCCACTGTGCCCTTGCCATATGGGACTGCCCATCCGAAGAACCCGCTGGCGAAGCGCTCAGAGAAAAAAAGATCGACCTCATCCTCAATTAGTCGCTCTGACTTCTCAAATAAAGCCTTGAAAGTGAGCACATGGTCCTCTATTGGAGGAAATTTTGCCCATCTTGCAACTGCTGAAAGCCCGCCGTCAGCCCCAACTATTATTTTACCCTCTGAAGAGAACTGCTCGAGCTCCTTAGGGCCAATTCTCTTTCCAGTGACTACCTTGGCACCAGCATCGACTGCTTCGCGCGAGCATATTTCTGCGAGCTTTATCCTGTCAAGCACATATGCCTGCACCTTTTCTGCTCTGACATGCAACGACCGCCTGCCTGCGTGCAGCGACGCCCCGTATAACGAGTTTACTATTGCATCCGAGAAATCTATCCCTAACTTCGATAGCCCCGATGCTGACAGTATTCCCGAAGCCCTGTCAGCCTTAATGCCTACCTTTTTTTCGGATTCGAACACCGTTGCCACAACGCCGCGCCTGCCCAACTCCCTTGCGAGTATGAGACCTGACGTGCCTCCACCAACTATGACAACCTCCTTGACCAAAATGACCACTCATCGCGACGTTTTCATTAATCGCATAAAACAAATATATAGCGTTGGTGGGCAGATAGCCCTATTTAAGCTTTTCTTTTCTAAAACTCTATAGTGATTATACGGCATCCAAAAAGCAGCAACCCGCACAGCCGCAGAAGGGCGCAGCGGCAGCAATACTAAAGCCAAACATACACATAGAGAACATAGTTGTCAGCGCAGAAGTCCACGCCGTAATAGATCTCTATGCTCTGTCCCGCGGCGTAAAGGCCGTTGACTACGAGCCGGAGCAGTTTCCCGGAGCAATATTCAAGATAGAGAACCCACACGTTGCAATAATACTTTTCAAGAACGGCAAGATGATATGCACCGGCGCCAAAACGGAAGCCGACATAAAAAAAGTGCTCGAATACGCCGCTGGCATAATATCAAAGTACGTCATAGAGCTTACGGGCTAGCGCACCTTTGAAAGTTCGATGTCAAATCTCTCAAAGAACCTTGCCCATGAGTACTCTGACACTACCCTTTTCCTTCCGTGCTTTCCAAGCGTTTCAGCCAAGCGTTCGTCGTCCGCTATCCTGCCCATCCTGTTAGCCATCTCTGCTTCGCTGTTCACAAGGTAGCCAGTTTTTCCATCAACGACTGTTTCCTTCGGCCCTCCCTCGTTAACCGCTATGACCGGCTTTCCACTGGCCATTCCCTCCAGCGGCACGAGCCCATAATCCTCGTTTATCGGTGTGTACAGGATGCATCTTGCCTCTGCATACAGCTCCAGCATCTTTCGGCTCCCCACATTTGACAGTATCTCTACTCCGCCGACTCTCTTTGCTTCATCAACTATCTTTTTGTAATACCTCTGGTGCCCTTCTTCTTTTGATACCTGCCCGGCAATTATAAGGCGGTAACCCTTGTGCTTCTTCCTGAATATCTCAAACGCTCTGATGGCATAATCCTGCCTCTTGTTTGGCGATATTCTGGAAGGGTAGAAAAAATACCTTCCGAAACCGTCGTTCCTGTATCCTTTGTAGTCCACGCCGCCGCCTATCACTGCGTTAGCATTTCTCCCGTAATACTTTTCTACCCTCGAGGCGGTGTTCATGCTGTTTGCAACTATCCTGTCAATCTTCTTCACCATTCTCCTGTCTATCGACCTGAGTATCCTGGCGCCCGCAGCGTACACTGGCCTCTGGTAGCGCTTCCTCAGCGCCATCCTGTAACTGTAGAGGTCGTATATCTCCCTAAGCGGAGTGTGGCAGTACCAAAGCACCCTTTCGTTCCTATTGCTAGCCCAATGGCTCGGCGCTATATGCGCGTTCAGTACGTCATAGTCCTCCTTTACCTTGAAATTGTAGAACGCGGAAGCATACGAAATTCCCTGTTTCATCCTGCTACTCCCGCTGCTTCCTCCCTTACCTATAACTTCGATGTCGACGTCGCGGTATTCATCGAACGTGCCATGCCTGTCGTATTCTGCTGTGTATATCTTAGCATCGTAGTGCTTCGCAATCTCAAGCACCACAGCCTCCGCCCCACCCTTGAGTATAAGGTTCGCCTGTGTAATTACCAACTTCACCAACCACCACCGTTGCTGAGCGCCGCCGTAACACGGCCCGCACTAAGCATATAAATATAAGCGCACAAAATAAAAATGCATACACGGATTAAGCTGAAAACGAATCGGCTCTCACAGCAGGATGCGTTTTCGATTTCTGCCTTGTAGGTGATGTTCTGGATCTGGGCGAAGGATTGCGTCAGGCGCTTGCGAAGCTCAAAAGAGCCACAATAATAGACGCAAAGACAATACGCGAATTCAACAAGGATCTCCAGAAGGCGCTCCTTTCATCTGACGTAAACGTAAAGCTCGTCCTCGAATTCACAAAAAAGCTCGAGCGCCAGGTGCTGGAGAGCAAGCTCCCCGCAGGGGTGGCGCCGCGCGACTACATCACCAATATGGTATACGAAGGGCTAGTTGAGCTGATGGGCGAGTCTTACTCTCCAACTTTCGAAAAACAGCGCATAATGCTTCTGGGGCTCTACGGCGCCGGAAAAACAACTACTGCTGCCAAAATAGCCCGGTACTACCAGAATAGGGGCCTCGGCGCGCTGATCATATGCTGCGACACGCAGCGTCCGGCTGCCTACGAGCAGCTTGAAAGTCTTGCAAAGTCGTCCAACGTTGCATTCTACGGGGAGAAAGGAGAGGCAGATCCTGCTAAAATAGTGCGCAACGCGTTGGCAAAGTACCCAGAAAAGCAAGTTATAGTGTGCGATACTGCTGGAAGAAATGCGCTCGACTCGGAGCTCATAGAGGAGGCGAAGCGCATAACCTCAGAGTTCAAGCCCGATTCAAAAATGCTGGTGATAAGCGCGGATATGGGCCAGACAGCCGGAGACCAGGCTGCAAGATTCAGGGAAGCAGTGGGTGTAGACGGTATAATAGTCACGAAGATGGACGGCTCTGGAAAGGGTGGAGGTGCGCTTAGCGCAGCGCATGCCTCTGGCGCCAAGGTCAAGTTCATAACCACCGGGGAGAAACTGTCGGACATATCCCCGTACGACTCCGAAAAGTTCATCGGCAACCTGCTCGGCATACCTGACATAGGCTCTCTCGTCGAAAAGGTGCAGGAGGCGATAAGCGAAGCCAATGTAAATCCTGAAGAAGTAGATGTTAATGAGTTGAATTTTGAAACGTTCTATTCGCAACTGAAGGCAATGTCAAAGATGGGGCCGCTCAAAAACATATTCGGCATGCTTGGCGCTTCAGATGTGCCAAAGGACGTAATAGACAGCGGCGAGGAGAAACTCAAAAAGGACAAGGTAATAATATCCTCGATGACTCCTGAAGAGAGGCGCAACGAGCGCCTCCTCCACCAGCCTGGAAGGGTTGCAAGGATAGCAAAAGGCAGCGGCATGGAAGAAAAAGACGTCCACCAGTTGATTTCAGACTTCAACAAGATGAAGAAGCTCTTCAATTCGATGAAGAACGACCGCTCGCTCAAAAGAAAATTCGGCGGCATGTCGTTCTGATTCAAATTAAATAAAAAAAGAAAATAGGAAAGGTAAAAACCTTTCCATTACCTTTTCTTGCTCTTTCCTTTCTTGTTTGTTGCCTTCTTCTTTGTTGTGGCCTTTTTCTTAGTTGACTTTTTCTTCGATGCCATAGTTTTCACTTTTGTTTCACAACGGTTTCACTTATATATTAATATATTTAAATGGCTAATAATACTGCGAACTTGCAAGGTAAATATTAGTTTACCATTCTATATATTCATATATAAAAGTAAAGGGAATTGACGATGGAATCAAAGGCCGGAGCGCTGAACGAGAAGCTTGAAGAGCTTAAAGAACAGTATTCCAAGACCAAATACAACAAGAAAACCGACAAGTACCTGCTAACCCTTCGCGCCAAAATGTCGAGGCTACGGAAGGAAGTTGAGGCAGCAAAGAAGACGAAAAAGGGGAAGGGATTTTTCGTAAAGAAACTTGGAGATGCAACAGTAGCTCTGGTCGGATTTCCGAGCGCGGGCAAATCAACGCTGATAAATGCGATATCAAATACCCGCTCTAAGACGGCAAGTTACGCATTCACCACGAACGAGATTATACCTGGAATGATGCTATACAATGACGCACACATACAGATACTGGACATGCCAGGGATAATAGAGCGGGCGCACACCGGCGTCGGCGGCGGGCTGCAGGTGATATCTGCGGCAAAGGCTGCAGATCTTATACTCATTGTCATTGACGCGACGGACTGGCAAAAGCTTGACACTATACTCGGCGAGTTCAAGGCGCTCAACATATTCCTCAATAGGAGGAAACCTGACATACGCATAGCCGAAGATGAAAAGCGCCAGGGCATAAATATCGAGGTAAATCGTTCAAAGTTGACGCAGAAGGAAATAGAATCAGTACTCAACGGTTTCGGAATATTCGGGGCCAATGTGAAGATTAATGAAGACCTGCCCGTCGAGGAGTTCATGGCTTTGGTCTCGGGCAACTGCCATTATGTGGGCGCCATAGCCGCGCTGAACAAAATAGACATAGCAGCCGACTACGCAAAGACCGTCGCAGCCATAAAGTCCAAATACGGGCTTGAAACCGTACCCATAAGCGCATCTTCGAATACCAACCTAAACGAACTGAAAAGGAAGATTTATGATAACTTGAACATAATAACAGTATACCTGAGGAACAGGCTCGATTCCCATTCAAGAGAACCATTAATCCTCGCGAAAGGATCGACCGTTGGCGCAGCGGCGCAAAAAATACACACTGAACTCCGAAACCAGCTGAAATGTGCATATATAGATGGTCCAAGCTCAAAATTCAGAAACCAGCGGGTTGGCGTAGACCACGTCCTCATGGATCGCGACGTCGTAACTTTCATAAAGATATGATTCGGATATAAATACTGCATTAGGATATTGTTTAGGCGATTGGATGAACCTGAAATACTGGGAGTTCGAAGATGCTCCAATGAAGGAGAAGCTGAAAAACGTAAGCATAAGGGACATAGCGAAGATTTACTATGAAAACGAAACAGAAGCATACCGATTTGCAAGGCTATTGTATGAAGTAAAGAAGCGGGGCAGCCTGCGCCTGAATGAGGCAAAGGCAATATTTCCGATAGCTACATCAAAAAGATATCTTGATTTTGCAGTTCAGGCCGGTTTGTTAAAGCATGAAGGCTCCGCGTATACGATGACGGACAGGTTTTCAAAGCCGCTGAAGAACCTTTCAGTGTACATAAAGACATGGATGGAGACCAATCAGGATGAGGACATGGATATCATATTCCCATCAGCGCGCAAGGAACCCCAGCAGAAGCGCGGGGGCAAGGTGCAGCAGCAGTAAGCGATTAAGCGATATTACGGGCCCAGCGGGATTTTCATGATCCTGTATGGACCATTTTGAACCCGCGACCATCAGCTTAGAAGGCTGCCGCTCTGTCCAAGCTGAGCTATGGGCCCGTTAGCCGCGCAAGCGCCAGCATTCTGATTCGCTTTTACACCCTTATATTACTTTCGCTGCTTGCCATGCCTCCAGCATGTATTCTGAAAAAACGCTTTGTGTTCGCAGTCAGTACCTCCGCAGCCTTGTAATAATCAATGCCCTTTACATTCGCAACCATCTGGACGGATACCTCTACATAATAAGGCGCCTTCCCGACAACCGGAGTGTCAGTTTCAGCCATGAGCAGACCGAGAGGGAAATCTTTTATCGCTGCCGCACGCCTTCCGGACTCCAGTGGAGGCACTGATATGTAGTAGCCAAGCTCCGCAGCCGTTCTAGCATCGTCCTTATCTCCCTCGAAATAATGCAGCTGCACCCTTTTTGCTCCAGAGCTCTCAAGAATCCTAAGCACCTCCTTCATAGAGTTACGGGAATGCACCGTTAATGGTTTGTCAAGCTCCCTGCCGAGTTCTATCATGCTCTTGAATGCTTCACGCTGCTTTTCCCTGTCCTCCTCAGATACGGCTTTCTTGAAATCTAGCCCTATTTCACCTATGCCAACTATCCTGGCTGAATTTTTCCTCGCCAACTCACATACAGCGTCAATGTCATTGCCACTTAGCAATGCGTTCTCTGGATCCAAGCCGACTTCCGGAAATATTACCGAATAATCAGAAAGTGCCATGGCCTTAATACTGGTTTGGTAATCCACTCCGCATGTTATTATCGTGCCAACCCCTCTGCTAATCGATTCTTTCAGAAGAACGTCGTCCTTGAGAAGGTCAAGGTGCGTATGCGCATCGGCAAACTCTGGAAGCTGCTCGGTGCGCAGTTTTCCAACGACCGCCTGCCCGCTTTTTTGTACAGTGTGCAAAGAATCACCAAACATTCGAGATATCGCATCACAAATAAATATGTGCTGTGATAAAATAAATAGATGCAGGAAGATAAGGTGATAGGGTTCCGAATATTCGACTATGCAGTGATTACGATAATCGTCCTGCTGGCAATAGTGGCTGTGTTTCAAACATACCAGATAAGCCATCTCAATTCTGAAGTTTCGGCGCTCAGCTCTGCAAAGACCGTTGTGCACAACTCTACCAACGAGTCTTTCGGTGCAAGGCTGACAAACATAGACAAGCCACTCAATGCTTCTGACCTCTCAGTAATAAACGACGCACCAAACGCGTATTTTGAAAGCGCTGCACAAAGGCTCATGAACGGCTCACTTACTGATCAAATACTTGTAGTTCCCGCAAATCAGTCTCTGCACGCAGGACCTTACATCTACAATGGCAAGCCAACGGTCATATACATCGGAGCAACATCCTGCGTCTTTTGCGGTGAAAACAGGTGGGCCATGGCTCTGGCTTTGTCAAGGTTCGGAAACTTCAGCAATCTCTACGAGGGCTACAGCAGCTTCGGTGACCACAACCTTCCCACTCTGTACTGGGCAGATGACAATTATACGATACCTGCGGGCGTAGGATTCGGGAATTCCTACTCCAGCAAGTACATAAATTTCCTTTCGGCAGACTATCTTTCGCCGATAACCCAGGGGTTTGAAATTCAGCCACTATCATATTTCGTGTCGCAGGCGTCAAATGAAACATACCTAAAGGCGATGTCATTCATGAACTCCACAAAACAGTTCCAAGGGACGCCGTTTACCCTGTGGGGCAATACGCTGGTGACAGGGGCAGACGGAATAGTGTTCGGCAACTCAACTCCGACATCCACGACTCTGCCGCTTACCTACGAAACGCATGCACAAGTGTTCAGCCAGCTCAAGAACTTCAACGATCAGTTCTCATGGGGCGAATACGCAGCAGCCGACGTGTACATAGCATATACCTGCCAACAAATCAATGACACTGCACCAATATGCCAGCTTCCTGCGATGAAGCAGTTGATCTCTTTCATAGGATGAGTTTCGATGCAATTCACAAATAATGTGGTTAGCTCGATAAAGCGCATATATTTAAAACCGCTATATCTGGCAGCAAATGTGGCAATCGCAATACTATACTACTACCTATTTGAATACATAGTGAAGGCGCAGAACCACGGCGTTTTGCTTCTCATAAGCGTGCCGTACTCATACCTGTACGTTCTAATAGCCACCTCATCTGTCATGCTTACGATATCAATATACTCAATACGCAATACCAGAGCCAATGCGGCAAAGGTCTCATCTTCCGGATTCAGTGCATTTGCGACGGTTTTCGGAGGTCTGGTAAACGGCTGTGGCTGCAGCGCTCCCATAATGTTCAGCCTGTTCTCCATAGCATTTGGGAGCGCAGAGGCAATATCCATAGACACATTCGTAAGCAACAATGGGATACCACTAATAATCGCGCTGATAGCTGTCAACCTTGTCATAATAGGGTATTATCTTAATAAATTTGCCAAACCATCATGTAGAATAGGGCGATCTGATGGCCACAAGGAAGAAGCCACTGAAAAGAGGAGATAATCCAAGCGCCAAGCGGCCAGCCACAAAGGCGAAGCCACGCAAGGTGGTTTCAAGTTATAGACGTACCGCTACAAGAAAAAAAGCTCCGAAGATCGGCAAGCCAACAAGCAAGCCGGTTACGCCAGCAATGCAGATCAAGGTGCCAGTATACGCCATGCAGACTTATGAACATGCAATGGTGTACGACATTCTCACCGGAAACAGCGAAAAAGCGTCAAGCCCTGAGTCTCTCGACATGCTTTCAATACTTTCAGGCGCAACCGATGAATCCAAAGCCTCCAGTTTCGCAGCAGGAGTCAATGCTGGCCGAATACTGCACGAATTTTCAAGGCTTTCGCGGCCCGGGAAGCCAGAATCGGAAAGAATTCCAGACATGCAGCTGTTCTTCAGCAATGCGGGCTACAAGAACGTATCCTATTCGATATTCACAGACAAGTTCATGCTAAGGTTCGAATACGGGGCAAATGCCGTTGGGATAAAAGGCCACGCATTCGAAGCGGGGATGATAGAGGGGTTCCTCAACGCCTTGGGATACCAGGGTTTCCACATACGCGAAGTCAAGTGCATGATGGAAGGCAATCCCTACTGCAGTTTCTCCTCTTCTGGCATGTTTTCCAGGCAGGAAGGCCATGGCACCCCTCTTTCCAAGTCAGCCGTCGCAGCGCTGTCCGAAAGTGTTTCGGCAAAAGTGATGTCCGGCTCTTCGCAAGCGCAGTTCAGCGAAGCGTATGCGGTCCTTAGGGGCAAGCAGTCCCTGTCATATGCCGCTGGGCACGGGGGCATGTCTATGGCATTTGAAATGGGGCGCACCATACGCAGCAACACGATAGAAGGAAAACGCGCCGCTGCCGCAAAGGCTGCGATGGAGCGTACTATAAGTTTATTAAACATTGGGAGGATAAATGTTAAAAGTCTAGAACCTTTAAAGCTGGAGCTGTCCGTAAGCCTGTTGAAGTCCAGGCAGGAATTCAACGATTTTGCCGAAACGTTCATAAAAGGCCTTGTGGGGTACCACAAACCCGCTGGGCCTGAAGCCAAAGCTTCTGCAGACGGCGGCCATTATGTATTAAGGCTTAATTCTCCGAGCAAAGGTTGACCTGGCGGGATTTATGGCACTGGAATTCATGGATAAGATTGCTAAATACATTCCCACAATAAAACCGCCAGCGAAGCCACTGTCTCTCAAGGAGAAGATGATGTGGACAGGCATAATACTATCCGTATATTTCGTCCTCTACAACACGTATGCCGTTGGGGTAAACACAGTGGACGTGAGCCAGCCGATTCTGCAGCTGATAAGCATCGTGTTTGCAGCTAGGATAGGAAGCCTGATAACTGTAGGAATAGGTCCCATAGTGCTCGCGAGCATAGTCCTGCAGCTGCTGTCCGGATCGGGCATACTGAAGATGGACATGAACGACACTGCGCAGAAAGCAAGGTTCCAGGCACTGCAGAAGATATCAGCAATGTCCCTTGCAGTGGTCGAAGCGGCAATTTTCGTAATTACAGGATATGTACCAGTGAATTCAGCTGCGGTCGTCGGCACTGTGATACTGCAGCTTGCTCTCGGCGCCATAGCCATAGTGTTCATGGACGAGATGATGTCAAAATACGGGATAACCTCCGGCATAAACCTGTTCATAGCAAGCGGCGTTTCCTTCGCGATAGTAGCGGGCACTGTAGGCATACTCATACCGGAAGCTGCAGCCGCAATAACTGCAGGAGGCGCAGCAGCCATATCCAATGCAATACTCGCATTCGCGCCGCTCCTCTTCGCCGTGATAGTATTCCTGATAAGCATATACGCTTACGAGATGAAGGTTGAGCTGCCCCTCGCGTTTGAGCAGCTTAGGGGGGTTGGCGGCAGGCTCCCTATACCATTCCTATATGTGAGCGTGCTGCCAGTCATACTCGCCTCATCGCTCGAGCTCAGCCTTACCGTCTGGCTCCGCTTCCTCTCTGGGGTCAAGGGCAGCCTCGCAAACCTCGCCAAATTCATAGCGCTGTACCAGCCCGTCGGCACCACTGGCGGCGGCACAACGCTCCAGCTCAACGGAGGCATTGCCTATCTAATTTCCCCATCATTCCCGCTTCCCTACCAGGGCGGCATAGGCGGCTACGGTCCTTACGTAAACTATCTCCTTACACACACCACGCAGCTTTTCATGCCGTGGGGCGGTTTTGTGCTAGTGCCTGAATGGGTGCATGCCATAATATACACTGTAGTTTTAATGCTGCTCTGCATAGTGTTCGGCAAGTTCTGGATAGAGATGACCGGGCAGAGCCCAAAGAACCTTTCAGAGCAGCTGGGCGAGATGGGTTGGCAGATACCCGGATTCAGGAGGGATCCAAGGGTCATAGAAAACGTTCTCAATAAGTATATACCGACTGTGACAGTGCTCGGCAGCCTTTTCGTAGGATTCCTGGCTGCGATAGCTACGCTTTCAGGGGCAGTTGGCACCGGAATGGGCATACTGCTTACAGTAGGTATAATCTACATGCTTTACCAGCAGCTGGAGCAGGAGAGCCTGTTCGATTCGTATCCTGTGCTGGACAGGCTTCTCAAGTGAAGCAGCAATGCAGCCGCAAGTGAAAGACCATATTAAAAGAAGCAGCGGAGCGGCCATGCCAAAACTGCATGGCGCCCGTATATGTCTAAAAAAGCACAGCTAGAGCTTGCCGACTCTTCTCTTCTGCGCTCTCTTGATGCGTTTCCTCCTTTTCTTCAGCCACTTCCAGCGCATCCGGCCCTTTTTCTTCCATTTCCTAGGTATGCTTCCCAAAAATAACACCTAAACAGCGATTATTCTGAATCGCCAAAAAGCAATATATTATGAGCCTATATAAATAAAAACATAACTACGCAGCGCTTGCTTCCAAGCGCGTACATTGCATGGTAAACATTTAACTTTGCGCATATAAATCATTAATGGAGATGGTGAGTTCTTGCAGAACGTTTCAGTTCTCCCGCTTCACGGCGGAAGAGCACCAAGATGGCTGTTTCCTAGGATGGTAA
Organism: Candidatus Martarchaeota archaeon; assembly: GCA_023485545.1. Lineage (GTDB taxonomy): Archaea > Micrarchaeota > Micrarchaeia > Micrarchaeales > Micrarchaeaceae > JAJZYW01. The sequence goes on along the minus strand of JAMCZI010000032.1, from coordinate 11,544 downwards.
AACTAGCAGGGCTGATAGCGGGGGAGGTAATTGAATCTTATGGCGAGTCCGAGCTCATAGCGAGGCTATCAGATCCGCACTGGTTTCAGGCGCTTTCATGCGCGATAGGCTACGACTGGCATAGCAGCGGCACTACCACGGTGACAATGGGTGCACTCAAGGAAGCCCTGAATTTCAATTGCGGAATATTCATAGCAGGAGGGAAGGGCAAGCAGGGGCTGCTCACTCCGGAGCAGATAGAATCCGGTGCAGATTACCTTTCGATAAGCGCCCAAGCGGAAAAGCTCAAGTACTATAGCAAAATGCTTGCAAAGATAGACTCTGCGCTCATATACGACGATGTAGGTATATACCACCATACGATCGCATTCTCGAAGAGCATGGATTGGGCTGTTGTCCAGCAGGCAATGCACTCCAATTCCAGGAATGCAATAAGATTCCAGGCCTGCTCCAAAAATGTCGACATGTCAGACATAACAAATGAGACGAACGGCGCGGTCGTTGCTAGGGGTATGGGTACGACCATGGATATGACGTTTGCAGCGAATTCGCAGGTAAAGGGCGCATCGCTAAAAGCGGTAGAGGAGAGCGTTCCAGAGATATTGCGCACTGCAGGCAGGCCATATGTTCTTCCGCAAAGGCACGAGATACTGCCGACCGACCTCACGAAGAACGGGAGGAAGCTGCTGTCAGATCTCGAAGGGACGCACATGCACAGCTACGCAGAGCTGCTCTCGCAAAAGGGAATGGGCAGGAAGACGATTAGGTCGCTCGCGCTGATATCCTCCTTGATATACGACAAGCAGATAGCAGAGCGCGATCCAGTTGTGTACTCCTACAATCTCGGCGGCAAAGATGGGATACCATACAGGATCAACCTTCACGACTACGATTCGGTTGTGGATGAAATGAAAGGAATAATAAGTGGTTCAGGCATAGAACAGACTGAAAAGCGCAGGGTTCTCCACGCGCTGTCAAATATTGTCTCAAAATCGTACTACGGTGTATAGGAGTGGCAATCAAAGTGTACAACACGCTTTCAAGGCAGATCGAGGATTTCGTACCGATGAATGGCAACGATGTAAAGATGTTCGTGTGCGGCCAGACTGTATACGACGACGCACACATAGGCCACGCAAAGGTGTACATAAATTTTGACGTTATAGCCTCATGGCTCAGGAAGTCTGGCTTCAACCTCAAATACGTCCAGAACATAACCGACGTCGAGGACAAGATAATCGCCAGGGCTGCTGAGTCCGGCACAACTCCAGAAAAGCTCGCCAGGCACTTCGAGGAAAGATTCATGGAGGACATGTCAGCTCTCAATGTCCGGCGCAATATCGACACATACATGCGTTCCAGCGATTATATAGATCCGGTAAGGCAGCAGATACAGCTTCTTATTGACAACGGCTACGCCTATGTCCTCGACGGAGATATCTACTACGACGTGGCTAAGTTTGCTGATTACACCAAGCTCTCCGGGATGAAACTCGACGAGCTCGTAAAGCACAGAATAGAGCCGAGGGAAGGAAAGAGAAATCAATATGATTTTGCGCTTTGGAAGGCCTCTAAGCCCGGCGAGCCTTCCTGGGACATAAGGCTGACAGTTGACGGCGAGGAAAAGAAATTTTCGGGCAGGCCAGGCTGGCATATAGAGGACACCGCAATGACATACTCTGCATTTGGCCCACAGTACGACGTACATGGCGGTGCGCTGGAACTTCTATTCCCCCACCATTCCAACGAGATTGCACAGGCTGAGGCTGCCTTTGGCAAGAAACCTTTCGTCAAATACTGGATGCATGTTGGCGTCCTGACAGTCAATGGAGTAAAGATGAGCAAGAGCTTGAAGAACTTCATAAGGATAAGGGATGTTCTGAAGGATTATGACTCCGAAGTCCTGCGACTCCTATTTTCAATGTCACACTACAGGAAGGAGGTGGATTTCACCTCTGATCTGCTCGAATCTTCAAGAAAACAGCTCAATGACATGTATTCATCGCTTTCAGTGCTCTTCCATGCTGCAGAGTCGGAAGAATCGAACGGCGCAATAGAAAAGATAGCGCAGGAAATGTCAGCAGGGTTCGGCGAGGCGATGGATTACGACTTCAATACTCCTGAAGCCATGTCCCACCTAATATCGGGCTTGAACCGCATAAAGAAGGCGATAAAGGAAGGTACGGCAATAACATCCGCGGAAAAGCAAGCTGCACTTTCTTCAATCCTCGGTCTTGGTGCAATCATTGGAATATTCTTCAAGGAGTCCTACAAGGAAGGCCTGTCAAAGGAGCCGAAAGACTTGATCGCAGCACGTGAAAAACTCAGGTCGATAGGCGACTATATCCAGTCTGACAGAATGCGCGGCGAACTGGAGAACAAGTATGGGATATCAATAGAAGACACGCAGTACGGCACCGTGTGGTACCGCAAAAAACTTATCTAATCCTAACCCAAACACCTACAGGTTCTTCACCAGCGCTTTCTGTTCCACAGGTAAACTGCCACTATCACGACGACTATTATCGCTATGATCGAAACTATGATGTAAAGTTCTGTTGCGCTAAGTACCACTGGCTGCGTTGCCACCGCAGCAATGCTTGTAGTTGCGGTTGTCAGGACGGTAGTTGTGGGCAGAACTGACGTCGTAACCGAATTAGACGGTATCGTTGTCGTGGTTTTTACTGTTGTTGTGGTAGTAGACGGTTTAGTATACGGCAGAATTGACATGTAAAGTACAGCTATCCCATGCGTCGATGGATCAGCCCCAACCGCACCAATCGGCACCGTATAATTGCCTGCAGTCGCATTGCCCAACACCCTGACAAGGAGAGTTCCGCCCCAGGGTGGCGTGCCTGTGTCAGGGGCAAGGCCTGTGTATATTCCGTTTGCAATAAGAGCGCTTGATGGCCCTATGCCAAGATATGTCTTGCCTGCAGTGCCGTTGTAGAGCGTGACATTGTAAGTGAATACCTCTGACGTGTTTAGATAAAATGTGGCATGCGTATTGTTGAGCCTTATGCTGGCAACTCCTGTAGATGCGGCTGCCGCAGTGCCAAGCAGTGCAAACGACACCAAAATTGCAGAAAAAATTGCAAGTGCCCTGCTGTCCATGCATACCTATATGCGTAAACTTTAAAATAACTATCTTCTGAACCTATCAGCCAAAATGAAAAAGAAATCCTCTATCGCCCCACGCGGCCCTATCTTCTTGCCCTCATCGAAAGTCCTGCCTTTGTACCTGACCCCTACCTGTTTTATAGTATACCCGTTCTTCGCCAGCCTTGTGGCAAGCTCTTGGTCAAATGGCCACCCGTCCTGCTTAAGTCGGTAACCTTTGAGCATTTCCGGCGAAAATACCTTATACGCCCCATTTATGTCCTTCAGCTTCTGGCGATAAAGCAGATTGAACGTTCCTGTATGCACTTTTGTGGCAAGGTCGCCGAGCACGTACCTGTGCCCTGAATTGCCTACTCTTACTCCGAATACTGGAGAGCCGCTGCCGAAAGCTCTGAGAAGCTTTGGATAATCCTCAGGATAATATTCCTCATCTGCGTCCTGTATTATGACTATGCTACTTTCTCCAACAAGCTCAAGCCCCTGCCTCACCGCATGGCCCTTTCCCCTCTTCTCCCTGCTGTATACGAGCCTGCACCGTTTTCCTGCGCCAGACATCGCCTTCTTTATCTCATCAAGCGTTGCGTCATCAGATTTGTCATATACGATGATAAGCCTGTCCACGGGTTTCTGTCGCAGTACCCTCCGTATCACTCTGAAAATCGTCTTGCCTTCGTTGTATGCCGGCATTATCACCTCTACGCTCCTGCCCTTGTGCATGCCGACCTACTCCTCGTCGCCCTTCTTCTCAAGCATTTTCTTTCCAAGCTCAGCCCTGCTCTCAAGGCTTTTTGCTATGTCCTCCTTTTCCTCCGGGGTTAGGACCTTCTCAAGTATGTACTTTGAGTACCCTACAGATATCTGCGAAAGGTCTATCAGTATGCCCTGCAGCTCTGCGACCTTGAACTCCACGCTCTTCTCTGGCTTTATTATCTCTATTCCTGCCGGGGCGTAATTGAACACGATGTTTACCAGTGCGGTGAAATTCTGCACCAGCACAGTCACTCTCGCGTTTGTTATGAAAGTATCCTTGTTCTCTATAGGCTCCGCGACAGCGCCGTAGCAGTATACAACGCCTTTTTCCTTCATGAGCCTGTTGTTTACCAGGTCAACCATCAGCGGCTTCAGCTTCTCTTTCTCCTTGTGCTGCATGTCGAAATACATCTTGACGAGCAAGCCCCCATTCCTCACGCTTTCCTCAGTAACCACGTCTACTTCTGATTTTTTCAAGCATTCACCCATTCATGAGAGCTATCGCATCTTCTATACCAAGGACAGATTCGCTTCCGCTTACCATGTCCCTAACCTTCACCATCCCCTCCTTCTGCTCTGCGTCACCCACTATCGCCGCAAACCTTATGTTTAACGAGTTGGCGTAGTCGAGCTGGTTTGCTATGTTCCTGTTTGAAACGTTCAGTTCTGTTTTTATCCCTGCATCCCTAAAAGATTTCGCCACTTTCAATGCGTATGCGAAGTTTGCCGGTTTTATAGTGCACACGACGCACCTCGCATATGTGTGCTTTGCTGACTTTGAGAATTCAAGGACGTCTAGTATCCTGTCGATCCCGAGTGCAGTTCCTGTTGCATTTATTTCCCTGCCGCCGTACATGCCTATGAGCCTGTCGTACCTTCCCCCTCCTCCTATCGTGCTTTTGATATCCTCCCGCTCAACCCAGAATTCGAAAGCCGTTGAAGTGTAATAGTCTATGCCTCTCACTGTTGAGAAATCCATGATAACCTTGCCTTTCAGCCCGTAGTTGGATATAAGGTCGAGCAGTTCGCCGAATTCTTTTCCGACTCCTTTGTCAACCGAATCTGTAACATAGCCTAATTTCTCTTCGTTGCTGCCGCCAAGCGAAAGCATGCTTAGGAGCGTTTCAGCCTTTTCCCTTCCAGCTATGCCTATTATGGTGTTGCTCACTTCATCAAGCCCTATCTTGTCGAGCTTGTCTATCGCATGTAGCACCGCGCCCCTATTTTCCTTTGGAACTCCTGATTTTTCCATAGAAGCGTCGAGTATCCTCCTGTCATTTATCTTGACTATGTACTTCAGCCCAAGCGCCTCCAGAGCTTTTGATGCGGCTGCAATCACTTCTGCATCAGCATACACATTCTCGCCTCCGAGTATGTCTATGTCGGCCTGCATTATCTCCCTGTACCTGAGCTTCTGCGGCTCCTCACGCCTCCAGCTCTTCCCTATTGAATACCTTTTGAAAGGAAGCGGAAGATTGCGGTTGTTTGCAAAAAAACGTGCCAGAGAAACAGTCTTGTCGTACCTTAGCCCAAGCTCTCCGCCGTCTATCTCATAGATTAGCTTGCCTTCTTCCCCTATCGCGTCTTTGGCTCTGAGTATCTCCAAGCGCTCAAGCATAGGGGTGTCTATCGTGCAGAAGCCAAACAGCCTGAAGACCTCGGCGATCTTGCCGGACACCTCCTCCACCATCAGGGCTTCATTGGGCATAAGATCCCTGAAGCCCTTCGGGGGGTTAAGGTCCATCGAATTTCACCCTATGTTGCTGTCTATCCATTTCTTCAGGACCGCTTTTGGCACCGCGCCTACCTGCATCGCCTTAAGCTTCCCATCTTTTATAAGAAGTGTAGTCGGTATGCTCATTATTCCGTATTTCTCGTCTATCTTCTGGTTGGCGTCCGCATCGATCTTTACGAACTTTATCTTCCCTTCGTAGTCCTTGGACGCCTCTTCTATTATTGGCGAATACATTCTGCACGGTCCGCACCACGTTGCCCAGATGTCTACAACAACAGGCGTCTTCGACTTCAGCACTTCTTCCTCGAATTTGTCTTCGTTTACGTCTACAACTGCTATTTTATCACCTATTTACAAAAATAAAAAGCAAGCAATTAATTTATGCTGTAATAATATATAAAAGTATTCTCTGCGACCGATAGGCGGCAGGTAAATATTTTGCCCGCGTCTCTCATTGTAGGCTGTTTTATGCGATGCTGCAGTTACGTTTAAATATATGAAAACTGAAAGCATGTTGTGATGATCCGCATTTGCCGAGCTGCATATTGCTATGAGGAAGATCTTGAGTGCTGATTGGATGACAAAGATACCTAACGCGGTTATAAAGGAGCTCGCTAAGGCTGCAGGGGTAAATGTAAGCAGCGACGCCGCTGCGGCCATAGCTAAGCTGCTTGAAGAGAAAGCAAAGGAAATAGCTACCTTTGCGGTGGAGAATGCGAAGAAGAGGAAAAGGTCCACCGTTATGGAGGAGGACGTCGACGCATACAGGCTGAGCGGGAATGGGAAGTAAATCTGATTCTGTATATGTATCGCTGTCCAAGGACGCTGCGCGCCTGGACTATTCAGGCATATCCGGAAGCTCTAGCTGCACAATAGAGAGGTATGGGGGCGGCACGCTCAGGACATATTTTGACAAGGAGGGCGCGATACTGCACAGGGAGCCGGTTGATCCTAAAAAAGGCATAGAGGAAATTGCCATGGAAACTGCAAGGCTTCTTGGCACTCCGGTAAAGGGCGGCGAATATTCTCCGGTGAAGCTGTCCAAGCCATGCCCCACGTGCGCAGCGAGCACACTTATCGAGCACCGCGATTCTAGCGTGCCTATAATGCCGATATACGTATGCACGTCATGCGGTGCCAAGGCTTTTATGCTCACTGACGAATACCTGTCGCAGCTGGTGCGCGAGAATCTAAGGGCATTCAGCGATGCTGAACGGAAGGAGCTTGAAACCGATCCAGGCAAGTTCTCCAATGAGCTCAGAGAGTACATAATAAGAATATTTGCATCAAAAAGGATAATTGGTATAAAATAGGGATATTCATGATGCTTTCAGAACTTTATGGCAAGCAAATAATAACGAACGACGGCCGCAAGCTCGGCTTTGTCGAAGAGATAGTGCTCAACGTCGAGGACTGGGAAGTTTCTGATCTCCTTCTCGTCAAGATAGACGACCTGGCAAAGGCTAAGCCAAGCGCTTCCTACCTGTCGAAAAACAGCGTCAGCTACAAGGCCGTCAAGAACGTCTCGCAGACAATAATAGTCGGTTCGCAGGCTGAGCAGCACTCAGTCCGTTGATACCTCCTTCGAAATGTTCGGCCTGTCCTTGACCAGTATCCTGCTGCCGCAGTAGGGGCACCTGACAAAGCCCTCTATCTTAGGTATCTTCCTCCCGCATTGCGTGCATTTGTAAGACATAAGTATAACACCACTACCTCTTGTTCTTGGCGAGCCATTTGACAAAATCCTTGTGCAGCTCCGACCTGCTGGTATCTATAACCCTGACGTTCAGCGAGCCTTGATACTGCGAGTCTTCAAGGGTAACTACCGGCTTGTAGCCTCCTATCTCTGTGTAGTGCACCTCAGCCCAGTGCACCCTCCCCTCTAGATACTCCTTTATTGTATCCTTAGACATCGGCATCGACGAGAAGCTGAAAAGCATTCCATCGCACCAGTAGAGCGGCATGTTCCCAGAGGGCGTGACCCTCTCCCTTATGAGGTCTTCAAGGTCTATCTTGACAACCTCGTGCACTATAAGGTCTGTTATCGGCGAGAAAACTACGTTTACCATGCAATCACTTGTTCTTGGCCCCTTCTATGAGCCTCCTTGCCGCCTCTCCTGCCGGCGTGCTGAATTGGTACGCGCCTCCTGCATAAACGTTGTTGCAGTGCCTGCACTCCCATATGCCAGTGCCTTTCCTCCTCACTGAATCGGTTCCGCAGGATGGGCACCTGTAGACGGAGCTCTTCTCCTTTCTCACTGCGTAATATCTCTTCCTTATCCTTGCGCCGTACTTAACGCTGAAATTTACCATACTATCATTCCCCAGTGCTTTCTATTATGTCCTTCAGTTCTTTATACTTTTCCAATGAGATCCCTGCCATCTCATCCACTTCCCTGACAGAGAAACTTCCGCTCAGGCCCTTCTGCATCGCCCTGACGGAGCTCCCGTCAGTGGCTATCGTGAGCCTGCATTCGGCAACGCTCTCCTCATACTTGTTCATGTCGAGCAGCAACGCGCTTCCTATCTTGCCAAACGTCGTCGAAGCAACTATCTTGTCCACCTTGAGTTTGCCCGAGCTCTCCTCCCTGATGGCATTGCCGTCTTCATATTTTGGTATTTTCGTGTCGAGCAGCGCTGCCATGGCCGCCATCTGGCTTGCATCGAACAGGTTGCCAGCGTAGTTTAACACGTACACGTCCACGAAGACTGTCCAGCACTTGCCCTCCTCTATGAGCAGCGAGGGCAGGTCTATGGAAGGCCCTGCGCGTATCCCCCTGTCTACAACTCTTGCAAGCTCTATAGATTCGGGGCTTGGCGGTCCTGTCTCATAGTCTGCCGACGCCATCGGAAGAAGCTCGGCGTTCATTACAAGGTTCCCCTGGTCCGGCGTATCCGGCATTGGCTCGTCGACCATGAGCTTTATTCCTGCGAGAACGCGCGTGTTGCCTATGTCAACCTGCGCCGATCCTTCAGCATGCTCTATCACGCCCCTCTTCACGTCTATCTTCCTGAAGTCGTGCATTCCTCGCATGTCTTCCCTTATGCCCTTGTCAAGCAGCTCCTTAGCGTAATTTCCCCTCAATGTTTCCAATACTCCCATTTCATTCACCTACTTCGTAAAGCTTCTGGAGCGCCTCGCGCTGTACCTTACTTATCGTCTTTCCTGCCTCAAGCACCATGCCCATAGCCTCATTGAGCTGCTCCCTTGTGAAGCCGCCGTCCATCTGCAGGAGAAGCACATCCCCGTTTCTCGGCGATATCGCCATAGGCATATCCGCATCAGAATAGTTGTCCTCTATCATGTTGACGTCGAGGACCACGTGCTCGCCTATCCTTCCTGCAGAAACAGCGTAAACGATGTCGCGCATGTGTATTCCAGCATTGGCAAGAGCTACAGACGCAGCGGTTATCCCCGCTGCCCTTGTGCCTCCATCGCTTTGCAGTATCTCTATGAATATGTCTATCTCCCCTCCCGGAAATTCGTTAAGCAGCACAACGTTCTCGAAAACTTCCTTAGTGACCTTCGAGATTTCTGTCGCACGCCTGTTCGGGCCGCTTCTTCCGTGGTCTGAAAGACCGGAGAAAGGCGCCATCGAGTACCTGCACTTTATAATCGCCTTCGCAGGGTCGGCAAAGTGCTTTGGCACTGCCTCCTTCGGGCCGTATATCGCGGCAAGCACTTTGTTGTTGCCCCACTCAAGGTACGCAGATCCGTCCGCGTTCTTCAGTATCCCAGCCTCTATTTTTATGGGCCTCAGTTCGTTGAAAGCCCTCCCGTCCAGCCTTTTGCCGTCTTTCAGCAGCTCGGGCCTGTTGGTCAATGATGCCATGTTTTCACCAATTCACTCTATAAAACCTTTTTCAAGCATTTCCCTTATCCTGTCCGTGAGGCCGTGCGTATGTGCCTCCCTCTCAACCTTGGTTATTGCTGCGATTGCCAGTGCGACGTTCCCTCCGTCAATCCATATCATTCCGTTCCTTCCTACTGCTATCTTGCACCTGGTGAGCTTCGCTATCTGGTCTATCATCGTGTTAGCCTTGCCTATGATCCTTGGAACTTTTGTTGGTTTTACGTTAACTATTATTCCTCCCTCGAGAGGGGTCGGAAAGGCGAGTATGACGTCCTTCCTGTTCTCAACATTCTTGACGGTTGCTTCCACTGCCGCTCCTGGAGCGAACTTGCTGTCCCTCGAGTCCTTGCTGTAGAGTATGAGCCCCCTTCCGAAGAAGGAAAGGTCTACCTCGCTCATGTTGCCTCGCGTTGCGCTCACAATGCCTATCACCGGGTCGCCAGCCTTGGGCACCCACGGGCCTGTCAGTGGCACGATGTGGTCCTTGCCGCTCTCCTTCATCGCAAGAGTCGTTGCGACAGTCACGCCGTTGGCTATTGTCGCGTTAGGCATCCTTATCGGCCTATCGGAAATCACATCCCCTGGAAAAAGTATCTCTCTCATGAATTCACTGCTCCACTATCTTCGTTTCTGCCCTGCCCTGCGTCAGCTTGTTCACCTTGTCGAAAAGCTCGGTCTGCATTCCTGCAGGTATCTCAACAAGCACCCTAAGACTCCCATCAGCGAGCCACTCCTCCTTCTTTATGCCGTAGTGCTTAAGTGTGCCGTACGACCTGTTGGCCGCGTCAGCAGGGATCGTCACCTGTATCTTTGCCAGGGAGAACTTGAGCGGCAGGTATGCGCTCAGCTTCGCCACTATGACGTTGAGCTGGTCGTTTGCGCTCTTGAACGGATCTATCCCTATCTTTGCCTCGTTCATCGCGTTCTCTATCCTGAGCGGCGGGTTTGGCGCATTGGTCCTCGGGTCTATCGAGTTGCTAGCTATGAGGCTTATTATCTGCTTCCTCTTCTCCTCTATCATCTTGTTTTTTTGTTCGGTGGTTATCGGCACTTCGCCGTTTTTCAGTATGTGCTCTACAACTTCTTTCAGGTCTGTTGTGCCGAACGACTTCTTTATCTTCTCCTCGCTCTGCCTCTCTCCCTTCTTCGCGTCTTTGAAAACTTCCTCTGTCTGGAGGACGGAGAGCGCGTCAGCCCTCTTTCCGATAACGTATTCGTAAGCCATGTCTGCGTCAGCAAGAAGCTCGAAATTTTCGCCGTTGTGCTTGTACCTGATAACTACTGTCTTTCCCATCAAAACTACCGTTCAAAGGTATTTCTTTATCTTGTCCTGCGTTAGGGCGACGTATCCCTTCTTCTTCTCTATGGTTGCAACGTCAAGGCATTCCGCGCCGCACGCCAGCCCGTTCTCAGCCACCTTCTTTATTATCTTCACGCCAAGAGAGATCGCGTCGTCTATGTCCATCTCGTCTTTGTACTCCTTGAGAAGGACCTCCTGCGCAATCTTCCTTCCGCTGCCTATCGCGTCAGCCTTGTATCCAAGGAAAGAGGCTCCTGGCTCGACCTCGTAAAGCCTCGGAACTGTGTCTATCCCTCCTATCAGAAGCGATATGGCGTATGGCCTTATGCCTCCGTACTGCGTAGCCTGCTGCATCTCCTCAGATATTTCCCTGGCAACGCTCTCAACAGACTCTGTTTCATCGTATATCATCCTGTGCGTCTGTGTCTTAGACCTCATCATGCTTGTAACCCTGAGGCCGTCAGAGACAAGGCCGCTATAGGTCGCTCCTATGTAAGAATCAACCCTGAATATCTTTTGCACTGTGTCAGCTATCGCAAGTGGCTCGTTCACGTTTTTGTGGGCTATTAGCGCGACGCCCTCCTTTGCAACTATACCGATAGATGTGGCGCCCTTCCTTACTGCCTCTTTAGCGTATTCAACCTGAAAAAGTCTCCCGTCGGGGCTGAACATAACCCCTCTGTCATAAGCCTGTATGCTATTTGGGTACATATATATTCACCATTTCAATCGTAATGAAAAAGCCAAAGCACTAGCCTTTTTAAACAAAGCAAAAATACAGTATG
>JAMCZI010000023.1:10863-14104 GCA_023485545.1 Candidatus Martarchaeota archaeon | reverse complement strand
GGTTAACTCTATTTGAAAAGCTTTATCCTTGCCGGCTTCTTTCCCTTTACCTCCAGTATAAAGTAATACGCTATTATCAGAACAAATATTATCATCGCGCCTATTAGCAGCGATTGACGAGGCATTCCAACAAGCAAGGCTATCAGCCCTACTATTGTAACAACCTCCATGTACGGGTACCATGGGCTCAAGAAGCTGGCTTTTGCTTTCACCCTGCGATAGTGTATTACCGCAAAGCTTGTGATTATGTAAGAGAATATCAGGCCGAAATTGCTTATTGATGCAATGACATATATGTTGCCTGAGAACAGCATTGCCGCAGATATCGCTGCGGTGATTATGACTCCGTTTACCGCAACGTCGGATTTCTTGTTGTACCTTCTGAATTCTTTTGGCAGCAGCCTGTCAACGCTTATCTGGTATATTGATCTTGAAGATGTAAGTATCATAGCCAGCGTTGCCGAAGTCGTGGCAAGCATTGCGCCTATGTCAACTATTATCGACACCCATCCCGGCGCGTGTGCGTATCCCAAAGCAAATGAGAGAGGATCTGCATTTATCTTGTATGCCGTTGCAGGCGCAAGCATCATTAACGCCACATCGACCAGCGAGTACAGTATTATGCTTATTATGACTGCGTAAACTATTGCTCTTGCGGCGCCTCTTGCTCCTCCCTTGACCCTGCTTGTAAAGGTTGATATGGACTGGAAACCTGTGTATGCAAAGAATATCACCACGCTTGCGGCGAATATGCCTCCGAAGTCCGACGGTGGCGATGAGAAGTTGTTAAGCACAGATGTGTGCGAAATCGAAAGCGCAAAAATTGCTGCGAACAGTATGAAGAAAAATAGTATGCTTATTTTTATTATTACTATGAAGAAGTCTGCCTTAGCAGCTTTTTTTATCCCTATTATATTGACAATTGAAAGCACGAGTATGAGCGCCAACGCAAATGGAACCTGATACGCAGCGCCGAGCCCCAAGAACGTCGCCAGATACGATCCAAAGCCCAGCGACACCGCCGAAACCGCAGTCGCAAAGCTTGTATATAGCAGAAGCCCTGTTATGAAACCAAGTTGGCTGCCAAATGCTTCGTAAGCATATGAATATGCTGCACCTTTTGCGTGTGGGAATATGGACCCCATTTCACCCATCTGCAAAGCCATGAAAAGGGCTATTATCCCGACTATTATGAATGCCAGCAGCGAGTATGAGCCAGCGAGCGCGATGGCAGTCCCGCTGAGCACGAAGATCCCAGCGCCTATTATGGCGCCGAGAGCGACAGATGTTGCCACAGGCACGCTTAATGTATTCCTGTCCATCTGCATCTACATCAAATTTTTCCCTTTGGCCCTCATAGTCCTCATGTCCTGCCTTTTTACTTCGGCACCGATTGCTGACAACCTCAACGCTGCCGTATCAGCATCGCGCTTAACTTCCCTGGGGTTGTCCTGGTTAAGCGTGACAAAATAGATTTCCTTTGCGTGCAGGTCCTTAGCTGCAAGCTCTATATCTGGCATTGCATTGGATATTGACGCTTGTACTATGTAGCATTGGAACGGATCAAGTCCAAGACCTTCAAAAATTCTGCCGTATCCAGGCTCTCCAGGGCTGAGAACCAGAAGCTTGTGCTCCTTGTCATCTGGCGGCACCTTTATCTCTGACATCTTTGCAGGTTTTGCATGCACATCAATATTTGTGAATTCCCTCTTTAGCCCGGCAAGCTGCATCTCTGTGTTTTTCTCTTCTAGCTGCTGCCTGTCGGAGAAATTTATCTCCCTGAATTGCTTTATCAATATGTCTTCAAGATCCTCCGATGCATGGATCCCTTCCTTTATTGCAGCGAAAGTTTTCTTCATCGCGCCGCAATCGTCGTGCGTTATGAGAGTAATCCTCTTGATGTTGTTGTCTATCACAATCTGCTTTATCATCTGCATGAGGGGCGCAACATTTGCGCCTGCATTTCTTATTACTATAGCATCGCCATACTCCTCCTCAAGCATGCGGTTGAGCCTTCTGTCCATGCAGGATATCACCAATTCTTCTGCCATCGAATCACTCCAATCAAATAATGCATTTATGAATAAACTTTGAGGTTTAAAAATGCTTTTGCGTTAGGCACTTATCAGGTGCGCTTTATACATGCGAGAATCTAATGAAGAACTTCATTGCTGCTTCCTTCTGCCTGCTTCAACATTGCGTATCTCTCCGAAAAGGCGGACCACGCTGTGCCTCGGCACCGCCATGTGCTTCCTCCAATCGATTCCCTTGCCAAGCTTCACGTTCTTGAATGCATAGTACGCAATCCCGAAGAGCGCTATAAGCGCAACGAATTCAAGGCTGGCTTTGTCAAGATAAGCCAGAATCACGATGATGCTCAGTATCCCGAACGCAGAGACAGCAGGGAGATACCTTTTTTCGTACTGTTTCTCCTTTTTGAGGTGGAAATAGAAGTTTATCGCGGCAATGTTGATTATAAGGTAAGCGGTAAGCACCGCCGCATTCGATGCATCTACTATCGTCCCGAAACCTACAAGCAGCAGGAACGCTATCGAAAGAGCCGAGGATACTATTATTGCATTTATCGGGGTTGAGAACCTGTCTATGTATGAAAGGCGCCTGGGCAGCTCATTGTCCCTTCCCATTGCAAAGAATACCCTTGAAGTTCCTAGAAGCCCTGTCAGTATCACTCCAGCTGTTGCCGTCACCCCTCCTATGGCTATTATGAGGGAAAGGAAGCTGTTGTGAAGCGTCTTTATGGCAGTGGATATCGGCGAGCTGGAATGTGCGAGAACTGTATACGGGACAAGCCCAAGCGCAACAGCCGCTACGAGTATGTAAATTATTGTCGATATTATTATCGAAAGCACTATGACCCTTGGTATCGTCTTCTCCGGGTCCTTCACCTCGTCGCTTATCGTTGTTATCCTGGAGAATCCGGTAAAGGCGAAGAATATTATCGCAGCTCCAGCTATCGTGCCATTCAAGCCATTGGGAAACAGCACGTTGAAGTTGCCGCCGTGGAATGCGGTGATCCCAACAAAGGAAAAGATAAGGAGCACGGCAATATTTATTATAACAAATCCGGTTATTGTTTTTGCTGAGTTCTTTATTCCTGCTATGTTTATTGCTGCAAAGGCTATTATTGCGGCTATGGCGAAATATACGTCGGGAAAGTGTATTGAAAGCAGCACGTCCATGTAGCTTCCCATGCTGAGCGATACTGCTGAGATCGCTATGA
>JAMCZI010000023.1:0-10334 GCA_023485545.1 Candidatus Martarchaeota archaeon | reverse complement strand
ATGCCTGCCGCGTACCTGCGCTTGTATACAAAATACATCATCCAGAGCGCAACTATGAGCATCATAGGGACGTCTATCCCAGTTCCCTGCCTTATCGCTTCTATTGGCTTGAAAACCAGCGAAAGCACAGCGCCTATGGCGAACAGTGCTATGAACGCCTTGTCCACATTGTTAATGTCCCAGCCCCTCCTGTAAGCGATCGCCGCAAGCACTGCAGAGATTATCATAGGAATGACGAATCCCACATAGTTTATCCTGAAGCCGCCGTAGAGCCCTGGAAGGATTGTCCCTGTCCTTAGCGTAAGCATCAGTATCCCGAAACTCGGGAATATCGGATATACAAGCAGCTGCGCGAGAAAGCTCAGTATGGTCATGCATGCGAATGACATTACGAAAAGGAGTATCGGCAACTTCCGCTTATTGAAGCGGTTGACCATAGCGTAGAAGCTCATACTCCCTCACAGAATCTCGTTTATTTTGCTCAGAATGCCTTCAGGAATGTTGACAGCCTTCCACTTGTTCCTGTCTATTGCTACCTGTGTTATGTACCCGTCGCATATCCTCTCCCCATTCCTGAGTATCTCGAACTCGAACTTTAGCGCTTTGGGAGACAAGAGCTCCGGCTTTAGGACTACGCTGAGCAGGTCTCCCAGCTTTGCCGATTTCCTGTACTGCGCCTTGGACTCAACTACTACAAACCATGTATCGCTGTCTATGAGCGGGTAGCTTGTTCCGAGCGTCTCACGCATGAATCTCTCTGCCGCATCAGTGAAAAACCTGTAGTATCCTGCATAGTGCACTATTGCCTGCGCATCCGTATCATATATGCGCACATTGTCCTCAAAAACGAAGTTGTCTGCCATGCTATCCTATGCCAGCCTATCTTTATATCCCTTTTCGGAGGAGTGCCTTACCCATGATAAACGCCGAAAACGGATAGGATTAATTAAAATTGCTGCGTTATGTATGCGGTGAAACAATGGTGAAGATAAAATGGCTAGGCCATGCCGCATGGCTGGTTGAAGGCTCGGATAAGAGCTTCATAATAGACCCTTTCCTGTCGCAGAACCCAAAATCCGCAATGAAGCCTAACGAGATAAAAAAGCTGGACTTCATATTCATAACGCACAACCACTTCGACCACATAGGCGACGCAGCTGAGCTGGCGAAAGCCACTGGCGCCAAGATAGTTACTACATTCGAGACTGCGCAGATGATGCAGAAGGCCGGAGTGCCAGAAGCGCAGACGATAGGCATGAACAAGGGCAGCGAGCCCATAGAGATAGGCGGAGTAAAGGTCGCACTGACCCATGCCGAGCACAGCGGCAACGAGGTGGGCTTCGTCATAGAAATTGACGGAAAGAGGATATACCATGCAGGGGACACTGCGCTTTTTGGCGACATGAAGTACATAGGCGAGCTGTATTCTCCCGACGTTGCAATGCTGCCTATAGGAGGATACTTCACAATGGCTCCGAAGGAAGCCGCAATCGCGGCGGATTTAATAGGTGCCAAGATAACTCTTCCGATGCACTACAGCACATTCCCGCAGATAGAGCAGGATCCGCAGAAATTCGCAGCCATGGTAAAGAAGAGCAAGGTAGTGGTGCTGAAGGTCGGCGAGGAGTATGCGCTTTAAGCGCATTATCCTGTAGCGTGGATCAGCATTCTATCTGGTTGCTGCTCATCACATAGTATACGCCGCTGCAGTCGTAGCCATTCCCAGTCTTGACGCAGTCATAAACCATGTGGGTATAGTTTGTTGCAGGTATGCAGGACTGGCTTGGCCCCACCCACACTACCTTTCCGCTGTGGTCGCTTATTACCGCTACAGTGTCCCTAACAACATGGCTCTCGGTAATGACATAGCTGTACAGGGTTAGGGTGAGCACAGCAGCAGTAAAAACGATAACTGCTACTGTGATTGCCTTGCCCCTACTGGCCGATTTGCTATGCTTCATGTGCCTCCCTGAAAGGTTCGTCCCAAGTCTGCCGTCTACATAACCGTTATGGCATTAATTTTTCCAGTATACGGCTTTGTGCCAACTGTAAGAAGGAACACCTGTGCGTGAGGCTTGCAAGGACCTTCAGGTATGAATACCGTATAGGTGCCCTGCTGGGCGTTCTTCGATACTGCTATGCTCACTATGACTGTTGCATTTTGCGCACTCGAAGTTAGGTACTCAGAACTCTTATTGAATACTACCGCAACGCCATCGGTACTGTTCGCCGCATACTCATTCGAGCCGTTCAGCTGATAATAGAACGCTGCGAAGTTCAATATCCTGATATCCGAGCTGGTTGAAGGCTTTGATAGCGCGACTTCCATGCTGCCCGTCGTTCCAGGCGCTATAATGTACTCTGGTGTTCCGCTGTCATTGTAGAATGTCATGTCGCTGTAGCCTACTATCTCTGACTCAAATGTCTGGTTGTTGAATATTACCGGACATGCTGCCATACTAGCACTAGGAGTAATGCTTACTTGGCTGTTAACTGCTGTAGGTGTAGTAGTGCTCGTAATGATAACCTTAGCCGGAGTGTATGCCGTTGGCCTCATTCCTATCGAAAGCAATATTATGGCAGCGACTGCCACTACCGCCAAAGCGCCTATGATTATGGTTGGGTGGTACTCTTTCCCTACCTGCTGCATATACTGTTCGCGAGAGCCGTAAGCCCTATAATATTTCCACTTTTTCGACTTGCTTCTCCCATCCTGAAATATTGCGCCTTCCATCTCAAGCTCGTCCAGATGCTGTGAAACTGTTGACGGTGCCAATTCCAGCTCCTTTGCAAGCTGTGCTCGAGTCATTGACTTTTCCGCAAGCAGATTGATTATCTTTCTCTTTGTGCTAAATTGCTTTGACATTTACTCACAATTATAATATTGTGATAAAGATTAATAGACGATGTTGGCAAACGTCGGTTTTCAGAGGTTAAAAATTCTACAAGCAAAAACAAAAAACCGACGCATCTGACAAAACTGACAAATGCTGCATAAACAGTGGTATGCAAAATGCATAAATATTGGAAGAAGAAAAATCTCCAATATGTCAGATTCGGCAAAAAGCAATGCTCCAAAAAAGATAACTGTTGAGCTGTCAATGCACAGCATTGCCAGGCTGCACGACCGCATAGCCTTCCTGCGCGAATCTGATGACAATGAATTGCTCTCAAAACTTAACACTCAGCTCAAAGAAGGGCTTTTAAGGCATAATTCTAAAACCTCCTCATATCTGCTTGGCTATGCCGGGCTAAAGTATGAATTTGTGCTGGCAAAGAATTCGGAGACGTACTTCAAAGCTGTTACATTCAAGAATATGTGGCGCATATGGAATTCTGGTCGGGAAGTGGAGGTTACTTATGTAATAGGCAACGTGCACTATTTTGCAAACCCAACTCCATCATTCGCGCAATCCAAACCTAACCGTATTTAATTATGTCTGGTCAGTATAGATAACCCAAAGGCACTGAACATGGAGGACAAAGTGATAATAAGCCTGTTTACACAGCCTGGAAAGAAGAGGCATACCTGCCCCACATGTGAAGCGTACAAGCGTGAGATAAAGAAGGGCAACCGTGAGGCTCTAGAGATGTACCTCAAGCACATAGTCCAGGTTGCCAAGAGCGATGGCGGCAACAGCTTTGTGATAAAGAAGACTGACGTATTGAAGAAGGGCAAGATGGACATAGAGCAGATAGTGCTTGAGCTGCCAGAGCACGGCGAAGATAAATAACAAGGCCTTTTTAAAAATAATACTTTTTGGCCGCTAAAAAGAGCAGGAGTTTATACGCTCCTGCCGGAATGGCGTCATAGCGATTAACACCTAAATATTTGTACATCTGGCTAGAACGCACATCTACAACTTTTTACTGCAATTTCTAACAATGTGAGTGGGAAATTGCACGCCTCTTTAGAGGTTTCATCTAGAGGTGAGTGGGTGCATAAACAAATGTATAAATATCTCCTAAATTACTACAATTTTGTGTTTATATGCAAATAACGGATTATAAAAAGGTAACTCAAAAGTCAATGAGTGCAAAGGAACTTATAGAGGAATATGAAAAGGGCAGCCGCGATTTTTCAAATGTTACGTTTGAGACCGGCATGGATCTTGGGGGTGCGAACTTAGAGCATGCAATATTTAGCGGTGCTGACCTACTTAAGGCGAACCTTAGCGGTGCTAAGTTATATGAGGCAAACTTTAGCGGCGCAAATTTAAGTGAGGCAAACTTTAGCAGTACTAAGTTATTTGGGGTAAATCTTAGCGGCGCAAATTTAAGTGAGGCGGACTTTAGCGGCGCAAATTTAAGTGAGGCGGACTTTAGCGGCGCAAATTTAAGTGAGGCGGACTTTAGCGGCGCGTACTTAGCGTATGTGATCTTTAGCGGCGCAAATTTAAGCAAAGAGATTTTTAGCGGTGCGGATTTAAGTAGGGCGAACCTTAGCGGCGCTAACTTATACCAGGCAAACCTTAGCGGTGCGGATTTAAGTAGGGCGAACCTTAGGGGCGCGGATTTACGGCAGGCAAACTTTAGCGGCGCGGATTTAAGTGAGGCAAACCTTAGCGGTGCGAATCTAGATAATGCATATATTATCGGCGCGGATTTATACCGTGCACTTCTTACTAGAGCATACTTAGGCGAGGCAAACCTTAGCGGTGCTAAGTTATATGAGGCAAACTTTAGCGGCGCGGATTTATACCGTGCACTTCTTATTAAAGCACGGCTAGATAAGGCAAACTTTAGCGGCGCTAATCTACAGTATGTGGACTTTAGCAATGTAATAAGTCTTAACGGCGCGAACTTTAGGGGGGCAGACTTTAGCTATGCAAATCTTATTAAAGCAGCAGATTTGGAGCATGCAGTCAACATAGAATATGCAGTTTTTGAGCATACTTGTGTAACTTTTGATCAAAAAAATATTATAATGGATGCGAAGATTAACCCCAAGGCAGTACGAAAGCTGTTTAATATAAATGGTCCGTATACTAGAATACCACTTCGTGAATGATCCTGCATTCACGGTGCTATCCCAAAACTCCCAATTACGCGCTAGTTAATCCTGGTATTGCAGCTACTCGAAAATAAGCGGCGCTCATAACTAAGCCATTCATTGCCGTTACGATTTTATACGCCCCTGCCGGGATTTGAACCCGGATCACAGGCTCCGCAAGCCCGCGTTCTGTCCAAGTTATACTACGGGGGCAACAGTAACGATTGTGATGCAATCTTATTATTGCTTGCCATATGCAAAGCAACCGCAAGCATGTAAAACGCATACCTACCAATTTATAATTTATTCTTGAATGATTTAAAGCAAAGTGTTAGGATGTACCACACGTACCTCACAATTTTCATTCCTACAGTGATAGCCTTTTGCATCACAGTGATAGGCACGCGTTTCATCATGGGCTACATGAGAGAGTCCGGTGTCGTAGCGCTGGATCACAACAAGAAGCACAAGCCGACAGTGCCCAGCGGAGTTGGCATAGCGCTTGCGCTCGGTTTCGCGATGGGCATACTGGTCTACGCTGCAGGAGGGAGCTTCAACCTCTACGTGCCTGTCGCTTCGATAGAATACCTTTTCGCGGCAGTTATAGGTGTAATTCTCATATCGCTCGTTGGGCTGCTTGACGATTTAAACGTGAAGCGCGAGATGACTAAGTCTACCGACATGATGGATACTCGCAAGGGTCTGAAGCAGTGGCAGAAGCCCCTTCTTACTTTAATGGGCGCAATACCGCTTATGGCAGTAAATGCTGGCATCTCTGTTGTGGAGATACCTTTCATAGGCTACGTCAATTTCGGCATATTCTATCCGCTGCTGATAGTTCCTCTGGCTATAATATTTGGCGCTAACGCCTTCAACCTTCTAGGCGGTTTCGACGGAATAGCCACAGGCACAGGATTGGTAGCAATAGCTGGACTTCTTGCATACAGCCTGATATTCGGCACTTATACCGGCACCCTCATATCTGCGGTTCTGTTCGCAACACTTCTGGCGTTCCTGTTCTACAATCTTTATCCTGCAAAGATGATTCCGGGGGACAGCTTCACTTATGCGGTTGGCGCGGCAATAATAATCGACATGATACTCGGGAGCATGGAGGCTTTCGGCATAATAGTGTTCATACCCTGGATAATAGAGTTTATACTTCATGCGAGGAAGAAGTTCAAGGTCACTGACCTGGGAAAGATGCGTCCTGACGGGACATTCGCATCGCCCTACGGCAAGAGGATATATAGCTGGACCCATGTGGCAATGAACATAATGAGACCCAAGGAATGGCAGGTATCCGCATTCATGTGGGGGATAGAGCTGGTATTTGTTATTGCAGCGCTGCTGCTCAAGTACCTAATGTTCTTCTAATTCGTCTATGTCAAGAACCGCATGCTTGCTGATTGCATGCTTCTTTGCCTTTGAAGAAGCGGAGCGGCGGACAGATCTCTTTTTTACAAAATAAGCTTTCCTTACTTTCAGGCTTGACGCCAAGTCTATATCAGAGCATTTTATCAGATTCTTCCTCCCTGCATACGTGGCGCATATCTCTGCCTCCCCTATGAGCTCCTTGACCTCCTGCTCGAGCTCCTCTTTGAAGCTCATGATCGCCTTTTCATTCACTTTCTCAGCACCGGCCTCCCTCAGGAACTGCTCAACGTCATAATAGCTAAACCCCCTAACCTTCTGCAAGAAAACACCCTCTTTAATTTATACTGGCTCCTTTTTAAAGCTGATTGGAGAGCTCGGAATAGCGGCACTCCCAATCGCAAATCTTTATAGCTTCAAGATGCGAATCCGTTGTTGATAAGTTATGATAAGGCTTGGTTTTCACATGTCAATAGCCGGCTCTGTCGCCAACTCGGCGCATGACGCAGCGACGCTTGGCTATTCCGCATTCCAGATATTTACTACAAGCTCTAGGTCATGGAAGCACAACAGGCCAAGCAGCAATGATGCAGAAGAGTTCAGGTCCATAGTGGAGCAGTACGGAATGGTTCCAAACGCCCACGTCCCATACCTGTGCAATCCCTCTTCTCCTGACAAGGAAACCAGGAAGAAGAGCCTTGCGATGCTGGTAGCAAACATGGAGAACTGCAACGAGCTAGGTATAAAGCATCTTGTGGTGCACATGGGCTCGCATCTGGGCAAGGGAACCGATGTCGGGCTGTCAAATCTTGCTGATACTGTGACATCTGCGCTCGATTCTGTGGATAAAGTCATGTTGCTGCTGGAGAACTCCGCTGGCTACACCAATAGCGTCGGCTCGAGCTTTTCGGAAATAGGACATGCTCTAAGCATGTGCTCCAGCAAGCGTGTTGGCCTCTGCCTAGACACATGCCACGCATTTGCGGCAGGGTACGACTTCACCGCGCCTGATGCATCAAAATCCGCGTTCGATGAGCTGCGCAAGCATGTAGTGGAAGAGAAGCTCCTGCTCTTTCATCTCAACGATGCAAAGTTCCCTATCGGGAGCGGGCTTGACAGGCACTGGCACATAGGCAAGGGCTTCATAGGCGAGAAGGGTTTCATGAATCTCTTCTCTGAAAAGATTACGAGCTCGTCAATCTTCATAATGGAGACTCCAGAGAACGCCGATGGCAATGACGCCTCGAATCTTGCAGCCGCAGAGCGCATAATATCGAAGGCTGGCATGTCCAAGCTCATATCAAGAGCAGCTTTGAGAGGATGACGAATGCAATCGATGTCGAAGCATTGTCGTCGAGCGCCACGGGCAGGCTCTCAACCACCGCCAAAACGATGCTGACTAGAATTGCGTACAGCCCTATGAGAGGAATCCCTATAACCCCGAGAACAATGAAATAAGAGAGGGTGCCGGCGAAGCTCTTCCTGCTATTGTGCGGAAGCTTCTTTCTCCCGGCAATCACCCCTATTATTGTAGCGGCAGAATCTGCAAAGAATATCGCGGAAAGCCCGAACACGGCATAATTTACCGAAGGTACCAATCCAAGTATGAGCATGCTTCCTGCGGCCATGAAGAGCGCTCCCTCACCGCTTACCGCTCTTTTTCTCTCGAAGCTTCTGGCAAATCTCCCTACTGCGTTATCGGATGGCATGAACGCGCTGTTGAACAGGTAGCCAAGGAGCGCCAGTCCAGCGACTGCGAGTATTCCATACACTCTTCCACCAGCAAGGAACACCATTATGACTATGATTCCGAGCGCAACTTGGACTACGTCCCTCTTTATCTCAAGCTTGTTCCTGCCATTCTTCTGGGGCTTTTTGCCCCTGAAGCCGTACACCCTGGATTCCAGCCCTGCCATGAGGCCTATGCCGCAAGCCGCGGCGAAGCTGGCTGCTGAAGCAGCCACACCGAACAGCAGTATCATGAGCCCAAGGTATGCAAATCCGATTATCACAAGCGGGTAAAACAGCGTATTGTCATCAAGGTAGAAAAATGCTGAAAGCGCTACGAATACAGCTATCGCACCAGAAAGCAAAGCTGTGCTTGCGTGCCCTGCAACAAACAATGTGGCATATGCTACTGCAAACGCAACAACTGCGCCAATCGCAACCGCCGCATTTTCGCTGCGCCTCTTCCTATAAGCTAAGCTAGCCGCAGCAGCTGCTATAACTGCTGGAAAGAGCAGCACTACAGAATCCCACATCATAAAACCTTACGGAGCTATCCTGTTTATCATTCTCGGGAAAGGTATTGCGTCGCGTATGTGGTCCAAACCCAGCATCCACTTTATCAGCCTTTCCACCCCAAGTCCGAATCCAGCGTGCGGCACGCTGCCATACCTGCGCAGGTCTATGTACCACTCGTAGTTTTCCATGTTGAACTTTATCCCCTTCGCCTGCTCAAACTCCTTGAAGCGCGCCATCAGCTCATCCTTGCGCCATATCCTCTCGCTCGCGCCTATTATTTCGCCGTGGCCAAGCGGAGCCTGAAGGTCTACTGACATCGATGTGCGTTCATCCTTCCTGTTGACCGGTACGTAGAATGGCTTCAGCTCTTTCGGCCAGTACATCACGAATGTGGGTTTCTCATCATTGGCGGTGAGCAACTTCTCCTCATCTACGCCGAGGTCGTCCCCCCATTTGAGGCTCTTGCCCCTCTGGTTGAGCGCCTCGAGCGCCTGCTCGTACGTTATCCTCTTAAATGGCGGCTTTATCGCTGCGAGCTTAGTTTTGTTGACTCCCAATGCTTCAAGCTCGTCCGAGTCATTCTTCAGCAGCCTCTGTGCAACGTGGCTTACCATCTGCTCCTCAAACTTCATCAGCTTGTTTAGGTCGTAATGCGCAGCCTCCATCTCAAGGTGCCAGTACTCAGCAAGATGCTTTATCGTCCTTGATTTCTCCGCCCTGTACGATGGCGCAAAAGTGTAAACCTTGTCCAGCGCGTATATCATTGCTTCAGCATAGAGCTGCGAGCTCTCAGTAAGGTAAGCTTTCTGCCCGAAGTAGTTTACCTCAAACATGTCCGCTCCTGTCTCTCCTGCAGATTTAGTTATGAGCGGAGGCGTTATCTCGTAGAAGCCCTTCTTGTCATTGAATTCCCTTAGATATCTGAAGACGTGCGAGCGCACTTTCATTATGTTTATCATCTTTGTGCTCCGCAGCCAGAGATGCCTTTTGTCGAGAAGCAATTCTGTGCTTTGATATTCTGTTATTGGGAAGGGCTCGCTGATGCCTATGCAATGCACCTTTGCAGCCTCTATCTCAAGGCCTGTTGGAGCCCTCTTGTCCTCCTTGAGCATGCCGCTCAGCTCTATGCTTGATTCTACGCTTGCGTCCTGCGCATCCTTCCAGGATTTGGCGTCGACCTGGTCCTTCTTTACGGATGCCTGCACGATCCCGCTCCTGTCCCTCACCACTATGAATACTATGCCCCCGCTCTCCCTCTTCCTGTGCACCCATCCCCTGACAGATACCTTCTTCCCGATCTTTCCGGATATGTCCGACACGTAAGAATATGCCATGTTACCCCTCTTTTTCCAACCAAATACCAATTGCATGTTTGCAATATATAACTTTTCTGTGCTATGATTTAATTTTATACCAATGACACTATCCATATCGCGGCTATAAATCCGCCCACTATTATTGCCGGTATCACTATCCTTCCCATCGCTATCACAGAGTCGAGCACTGTCGCTATCTTGTCCTGCACGTTGCGGCCCCAGACCTTGAAGTTCTTCACTGTGCCCCTGCTGTGCAGCACATCCACATCTTCCATTGATTCCATCGCCTTCTTGATGCATGAATCTATGTAGGGCTTGAGTTCACTGAACGTGGTTGACCTGCCTAGTACGTTGCTTGCAGTCATGCCAAGCGAATTCACAGCGTGCGTATCTGTCGTGCAGACCTC
>JAMCZI010000011.1 GCA_023485545.1 Candidatus Martarchaeota archaeon | reverse complement strand
TACAATCGGGTCGTTCTCATTAGACCACAAGTACCTGAAGCTTCTCAAATCCAAGCACGGCGGCACTTCATGCGCTTTCCCGAAAAACTTTTAGATTAGAAGACTGTAAATGTGCATTATGCCGAATGCAATGCTCGAATGCCCCAAATGCCATCTTGTCCTTAATATAAAGGAGGAGGGAGACGGGGTCTACTACCTATGCAGCAACTGCGGCTACAAGGTGCCATTCCCGAACTGGGTGCACCATGATTGCAGGAAGTGTGGCTGCGACAAGGCAGAGCTGATGTTCTACGGGATAGTGCGCGGCGACGAGGTCCCGCTCACCATGTACAAGTGCGTGCGGTGCGGAACGGTTGAAAGAGAAGGCTTCGCATAATGCGCTCAAAGTATGCGTATGCGCTTCCTATAGGCAGAGTATATGCCACGCTCTATGTCCGATTTCATTAGCGATGTGCTGCGTTCAAGCTCTGCAATCCTTGCGTTGAGCTCGGATATCTCCTTCTTTGCATCGAGGATGTGCCCCCTTACTCCTGCAATTTTGTCAATCTCAATGCGCATGTCGGCAAGCTCGTCAGATATGGGCTTTGCCTTGGCGTCGAGGTCGTTGAACTCCTTGACCATATCCTCCATTTTCCCGGACAGCACAAAACCGATCGCTTCAGTCAAATCCTTTGCGGGCTTTATCCCGATGCTTCCGTCCATTATCGCCGCGTTCATTGACGCAGCCTGCTCCCTGAAATCAGCGAATCCGGCAGGGTCTCGAAGCAGCATGCTCTCTGCGTTTGCGATATAGTCTCCTATCTTGAGCCTGCTTGCCGATGAATGGTCGTACTTCCTTGCAGCCTTCTGCATTACGCCAAGGCTCGTGAGTATGCCAGACTTAAGCTTTGCCTTCATTTCTTCAAGCCGATCAAGCTCCCCTCTCCTCCTGCGTTCTGCGTCTTCTAGCGCATGAAGCCTGCTTTCGGGGTCCGTATCCTTGGATGGCACGGATGACGCCTCCGCAACCTCCCTTTTTATCGCATCTCTTTCGTCTATTGCTGCCCGCAGCGCGTCGATATGCCTCTCCAGAGTTTCGTACTCTGTGAGGTCGCTGCCCCTTGCGGCCAGCTCCGCCTCAAGCCTTTTCACATTCTTCTCGAGCTTTGAGAAGGACCTCTTGAAGTCGTCAAGGTCGTTGGAATACGCCTCCAGCACCTGCCTGAACATTCCATTTATCCTGAGAACCTCGTCTATCATTCCTTTTGTCGAGTCCAGCACTGCCCTGTACTTGTGGTAGCGCGTGCCCTTGTGCTCCCTTTGCGTCGGCTCCATGGTTCTGAGCAGCGAATATACATATATGCCCTTGTTGTTGCGCACCTGCGCCTCGTTAGTTGGCTTCATATACTCGAAATCAGGATCCTTCCCCAGTTTGCCGAAGCGCTCGCAAGCGTTCTTGAAAGCTGTTATGGACTCTTCTATCTCTGACGCTATCCTGGAAGCTTTCAAGTCCAAGCTGGAGACCTTGGCGTCGAAGAGCTTTGTAACAACTTCAAGCAGCTCACTGGCTGAGGCTTCCTCAATCTCCTCCTTTCTCCCGAAGAGCATGCATACACCATTACCTGCCAGCGAGATACGGGCAGTTCAGAAGCTTATTGTTGAATAACCTTCAGCTTATTGTCGAATAACCTTCATCTATGCTTCCGGTTATGTACTGCCCTGCCTTGACAAGTTCTGCTATCTTCCCAAGTTCCTCCTTGACCCCGCTATTCTCAGCAACGAATACGCAGGCTCTTGGCTTCTCGTCAGGAAAGGCTTCCTTCACAGAAGCAGCCAGTTCCTGGTCCTTCGCCACCATCGCCTCGCTAGGGCCGAAGAATATAAGCCTTACATCATGCCCTGCAGCCTTCTGGTTCTTGCTGAATGCGAGAGCCAATCCTATCTTGGCCTTGTCAGCGCTTGACACCACTACCAATAATTTCGTCATGATATGCTTTCTCAACAAAACATTATAAGCATTCCGTGGCATGTCCTACTCTTTTATTATTTGCCTGGCAAAAATCTGAACGGTGCAAAGATGCCTGACATCATAGTGGCTGTGCCGAACAGCGAGAGCATAGCGGAGAGCCTTGGCAAGAAGGGCGCTTCCAACGGGATAACGTTCTACAACGGCAGGACCGGCTTCGGCAACCTTGTCGTCCTGACTCCATCCGACGTATCATCAAAGTATTACGGCCTGGCGGAAGCGCTCGCACTCGCCGATGCCATAATACTGGATACAAAAAATCCTGATGCCATTTTTGGCGAGGTTGTGGCTGCAGCTGAGCTTCTTGGGAAGACACTGCTCCTAACCCCCGATTCTGACGTCTCGAAGCTTCTCGGCAGCGGCGTGAAGTACAAGGTCGTAGATCCGCAGCGCATAAGGGACGAGCTTCCTTCTATTGTTCCTGCAAGACTGCAGGAGTCGCCCAAGGTCGTGCTTGACCGGGCGTTCAGCGTCAAGGGCGTTGGAGACGTGGCTCTCGGCGTCATAGTATCAGGCAGGGTTAAGGTGCATGACGTGCTGATGCACAGCAGCGGCAGGGAGGTAACCGTGAGGAGCCTGCAGGCCCAAGACGTCGACATAAAGGAGGCGGAGGCTGGCACGCGCATAGGGATAAACATGAAGGGCATAGACAGCGATTCTATAAAGAAGGGCGACATACTCGCATCGTCGAGGGTGCCTTACGCCGATTCGCTCAACGCCGAGATAACTTTCAGCCGCTTCTCAAAGGAAAAGGCGTCAAAGATGCGTTGCAGCCTTGTGTATGCATTTTCCGTATCTGAAGCAGAGGTCGACGAGCAGCCTGACGGAAGCTACAACATATCGCTAAAGCGCCAGACGCCAATAAGCGCAGGCGACAGGTTCATACTTATAGGGGAGCGCATGCCGCGCATGTTCGCCGTAGGCACTGTCAAATCGGTAATGACAAAATAGGATTCATATGTGATTAATGCATAATGTGTTTGCATGGATGGAATAAGCAGGAATGCATTGCTGATATCATTCTCCGCATTCTTTGCCGATTTCGGCTATCAGTCCGTAGTTGCCGCCCTGCCGATACTGATGGTAATAGTGCTGCATGCGCCTCCATACGTTTTCGGGATAACCGTGGCAGTATCGTCCGGTTTCGGTGCGATACTCGCGTACTACGGCGGTGTTCTATCGGATACCTTCGGCAGGAAGAGAATAACGATTCTAGGAAACATACTGATACCGATACTCTCGCTTTCCGGAATAGCCGCAAACTTCTATGAAGCGGCTGCGCTCTTCAGCGGCGGATGGCTCTCCAGGAATTTCAGGTCACCCTCCCGCCGAGCACTTCTGAATGACGAGGTAAACGACAGCAACAGGGGCAAGGTGTTCGGTCTACTCAACGCGCTTGACGTCGGGGGAGGAGCGTTCTCAATAATACTGTTGATATCGCTGTCGCTTCTCGGTGTTCCTCTTAGGTACATAATACTGCTCACGGCGATACCAATACTATTCTCCACAGTACTGCTTCTTCTCGTAAGGGAGAAGAGGCGCAAGGCATCAAGCCCGAAATCTCCGTTGAAGAAGGAGCGCATAGCGCGCGTAAGAGGATCAATGGCGTACAAGGGCGTCATAATAGCGACT
Organism: Candidatus Martarchaeota archaeon; assembly: GCA_023485545.1. Taxonomy (GTDB): domain Archaea; phylum Micrarchaeota; class Micrarchaeia; order Micrarchaeales; family Micrarchaeaceae; genus JAJZYW01. The sequence goes on along the minus strand of JAMCZI010000011.1, from coordinate 12,317 downwards.
GCGCTCTACGGATTCAGCTTCTACAGCCTCGGCTTCCCGATACTGACGATAGCGCAGTATTCCTCAAGCAACGTTCTCGGCTACCTTTCATACCTGATATTCTTGATAGGCTCGGCTCTTTTCGGCTACTTCATAGGGAGCAGGAAGATAAGGCTGATAAAGGGGCTCGGCATGCTTGGCTATCTCATGTCAGCAATAGCGACAGCCGCAATAGGCATAGCTTATGTGCTCCATCTCGGCATATACGTGATGTATGCTGCTGTGCTGTTCATGGGGATGGCAATAGGCACCATTGACACGCTTGAACCCAGCCTTGTATCGATTGTCAAAAGCGGGAGCAAGATAGGCAAAGGAATGGGCTCGCTTACCGCATCTAGAAGCGTCGGCATATTCATAGGAAACATAGCTATGGGCCTCCTCTACGGGATAAACCCAGTATTTTCCTACGCGTATGCCGCGATAGTTTCTGTGGCTGCCGCTTCTGTGATACTTGTTTCAGGAAAAGGGATATGGGAGCGGAGAGCGTGATATCTCACTGCCCTTCTATCGCTCCGCTCTCCACAGTGTAGAGCTTCATGCCCTGCGCTATCCTTGATATCTGGCTGGCGCGCATTCCGTAGATATACTTGACGCCGCGCTTAGATGCAAGGTCTATCAGCCTCTGCGTTATTATCCCGTCGAAGACCACCGCGCCTATGCCCTCGCTGTCCTGCATCGACTGTATCATCTCCCTTATCGGGACCTCCGCTATCATGCTGCCGTCGCTGCCGTAGAGCCTTCCTCTGAGCGTGTTCTTCATGTCGTTCAACGCGCTAAGGAATCTCTCCTCCGGGAACTGCGTGCTTTCCTGGTGCTGGTGCTCCTGAGCGTCATGGGATTCGCTGCTCTCTTCGAAAACCTCCTTTATCTCCTCGCGCTCCTCAGGGATTGCCTCGCCGTGCTGCTCCCTGTGTGGCCCGGTCATGTTATTTATTATCTGAGAAGGGCTCAGAGCCTGATCCTCTCTCTCCCTCTGGAACTCCCTGCGCTGCTGCGGCCTCCCGCCGTACCTTCCCTGCGGCCTCTGCTCCTGCGGCGGCCTTCTTTCTTGGTTGCTGTTGTGGTTGCCGTGCATGTACTGTTCCACAGGTATCTTTGACCTGAGAGCCTTGATTATCTCCTTTCTGGTGAGCTCTTCCACCTCCTTTCCGTCTGGAGCCTTGGCGACATAGTCCACCTCTGCCACGTTTATTATCGACTTGGCTATCATGTCTCCGCCCCTGTCTCCATCGACGAAGAGGGTCGTGTCCTTCTTGCTGCAGAGCCCTATTATCGTCTTGGGTACGCTTCCTGAAGCCCCTCCGACCGCGATGCAGCTCGTTATGTCGTTCCTGAGCAGGTTTATTACGTCAGCCCTGCCCTCTACCATTATGACGTCGTCGCTCTTGTCTATGTCAGGCCCTGCAGGCAGCTTGTCCTGGCCGTATACCCCGACTATGCTGGACTTCACGTCAGACTCTACAAGGTCGCTTATCTCCTTGCTGTCCGGTATCTCAGTATTGAGCATGCTCTTGACCAGCTCCTTCGCCCTGTCTATGATCTTCTTCCTCTTTTCGCTGCGCGTGTCGCCTATCTTCTCCACCTTGAAGACCGTCTCGTACGGCCCTACCCTGTCAACCGATTCTATCGCAGCGCCGAGCACGCAGGTCTCCACTCTTCCTATGGATGAGGGAAGGTAAAGCTTGCCGCGGGTCTTTCCTCCTGAGGAAGCTGACTCTATCTCTATCCTGCCTATCTTTCCGTTCTTCTGGAGCTCCCTCAGGTCAAGGTCCCCTCCAAGAAGGCCTTCTGTCTGGCCGAATATAGCGCCGATTATGTCGGGCTTTTCAACCGCTCCTGATATCTCGAAGTTCGCTTCCACTACGTATTTCACAATGTCTATGTAAGTCTTAGCCATCCAAATCACTTTTTGTGGACGGGCAATCAAGGAGAAGAGCCTGAGCTGCCTAAAGCTCCTGGCTGACCAAAGCGTCCGCGTTGTGCGGAACCGGCCTGCGAAGCCGTAGCAACAATCCTGTCCTTGTAAGACAGGTTAACATAAAACTCCATGTTAAAGCGCTCCTTATCCTTGTGACCGTCTAATGATTAAACAATGTGGCACCAAGATATATAAAGCTATTCGGGTGGGGAGTTTTGCGCTTAACACAGCTGCAAGCAAACATATTTCTATTCTGTCTGAGATGGAAAATCAGCAATATCGCACTGCTGATTAGATGGCAAGGTTCATGGCTTGGCACGTCGAGTACTTCAGGGCGGAGCCGAAGGGCTCGGGAAGGTCCAGCCTTATAGACGAAGGCAGGCCGGTCTCTTCCGGAGAGTCGATTCTTGTATTCATAAGCTTCGAGAAGAAGGACGTAGCAAGGAAGGTCGACGTTGTCGATTCAATAGTAAGGGAGCTTTCCTCAATGTCTGCAGCGATAGGCGTGCGCAGCATAGTGCTCAACCCGTTCGCGCACCTTTTTGGCGACCTTGCGAATCCGCAGGACGCGATGTCCATGCTCACTATGCTTGAGAAGCAGCTGCTCGACAGGAACTTCTCGGTGCAGCGGCTCTCATTCGGCATATTTTACGAGATAGAGCTCAAGGCCAAGGGCCACAAGCTCTCAAGGATGTCAAGAGAGGTTTAGCTACGGTATGACCTCTTCAAGCCTTCGCCCTATGTTTATCGCGTTCCTCATCGTAACCGTGTAGTTCTTTCCAGTGTCTGCAAGCTCCCCAAGCCTTATGAAGAACCATCCTCTTCCGTTCATCCTCCACGCTATGAAGGTGTCCATGCCCGTGTTGCTCTCCCACCTCCTGAGCTCCTCTATCTTCTCTCTCTCAAGCGATAGGCTGGTGCTCTCCCACGCCTTGCACTCCAGGGCTATGCCCCTGGCGTTCTTGAAGCCTATGATGTCCGGGCTGAGCGCGTTGACGCCACTACCTGCAGAGCGCATCACCGAATAGCCCTTTCCGTGCATTATGTTGAGGAGCTCCCTCTCGCTCCTTGCGCCCTTCACATACCTTTTCATGATAACACTGGCCGCTGATGAATCGCAAACAAATTATTTATGCGTTGATGGTCTTTACGATGCGCCGTTCCGCAACCGAAGCATTCGCAAAGCTATTTATAATGGATTGTTTATAAAACGCTTAGCGCCTTTTGTGGCGCAAGGTAGACTACTATGCCAAAAGAAGAAGAGGAGGAAGACGAGGAAGACGAAGAAGAAGACGACGACTTCGATGATGATGACGACGAAGGCGACGACGAGGGCGAAGACGCCTAAGCCGACACGTCCGAATTTTTTGTTTTTAATTTTTAATGTGCTTTTCCTTTGTGTTTTACACTGCGATAGCGCGAGCCTTTACGCAAGGCAGAAATTGCCTCCGCCCATAAGAAGGTGCGCTGCGGCTCTCAACCCGATAAGTATTAAATAGCTTTATACTCATAATACTCTATCGGCATGCGCCACTGCTTCCAGCTGCGCAGAGCCTTGATTTTCGGTTTTCAAGTTTTGATGATTTAATCAGTATCCGTGGTAAAAATGGCTGATGGAATAGAGCTAACAATTGCTGGCGCGCTTGTCACAGACGACGGGAGAGGCATAGCCAGGGTGGACTCCAAGGCGCGCAAGCTTCTCAACGTCATACCTGGCGACACGATAGAGATAAAGGGCAAGCGCCGCTCTACCGCGGCTATAGTCTGGCCTGCGCACCCGCAGGACGAGGGGCTCGACTTCATACGCATAGACGGATACATAAGGCAGAACATAGGCGCGGGAATAGGTGACAAGGTGTTCGTCTCAAAGGCGACTGTGAGCGAGGCAGCCCGCGTGGTTCTCGCCCCTCCTGTAAACCAGAAGACGCCCATATCCCCAGACTTCTCCGATTACGCCAAGAACAAGCTTGAGGACAAGCCGCTCGTCAAGGGCGACGTAGTCCCAATACCGATGTTCGGCTACGTCTTCAATTTCATAGTTGCGCAGGTTACCCCTCATGGGGTAGTGCGAGTGACACGCTCGACGGAAGTTGTAGTGAAGAGCGAACCTGTTTCAGAGTCGATGGTCCGCGTGGGCGAGGTACACTACGAGGACATAGGAGGCCTCAAGACCGAGCTGCAGAAGATACGCGAGATGGTCGAGCTGCCGATAAGGTACCCGGAGCTTTTCGAGAGGCTCGGCATAGAGCCGCCGAAGGGCGTACTGCTCTACGGCTCTCCGGGAACAGGAAAGACCCTCCTTGCAAAGGCGGTCGCTAACGAGAGCGATGCGCACTTCATAGACATATCAGGGCCTGAGCTGGTGAGCAAGTTCGTGGGCGAAAGCGAGGAGAAGCTCAGGGAGATATTCAACGAGGCGAAGGAAAAGGCCCCGACAGTAATATTCATGGACGAGATCGACGCCATAGCCCCGAAGAGGGAGGAGGCCACCAACGAGGTAGAAAGGAGAATGGTCTCGCAGCTGCTTACGCTGATGGACGGGATGAACTCGAGAGGGCAGGTCATAATAATAGGCGCGACCAACAGGGAGAACGCGATAGACCCAGCTCTCAGGAGGCCCGGAAGGTTCGACCGCGAGATAGAAATAGGCGTGCCCGACAGGACAGCAAGAAAGGAGATACTTCAGATACATACCAGGAACATGCCTCTTGCCAAGGACGTTAACCTTGACGAGCTCGCAGACCTGACGCACGGCTACACCGGCGCGGATCTTGCTGCGCTTGCGAGGGAGTCGGCAATGTTTACTCTCAGAGAAATACTCCCGAAGATACTCGACAAGAAGTCCGTGCCGAACGAGCTTCTGGTCGGGCTGACCGTCACCAGGACAGATTTCATAAACGCTCTCGGCAGCATACACCCGAGCGCGCTCAGGGAGGTCTTCGTAGAAAGGCCAAACGTGCACTGGGCAGATGTTGGTGGCCTTGAAAACGTCAAGCAGACGCTAAAGGAAGCCGTCGAGCTGCCCATAAAGAACCCGAAGGCCTTCGAGGACATGGGCATACGGCCAATAAAGGGGATACTGCTCGTCGGCGCTCCCGGAACAGGCAAGACCATGCTGGCTAAGGCGGTAGCAACCGAGCGCGAATCAAACTTCATATCGATAAAGGGCCCTGAGCTTCTAAGCAAGTTCGTGGGCGAAAGCGAGCGCGCCACCAGGGAGATATTCAGGAAGGCGCGCCAGGCTGCTCCGTGCATAATATTCATGGACGAGATAGACGCTGTTGCGCCACCGAGGGGCGGAGAGGGCAACGACTCGATGGTGTCGGAGAGGGTTGTAGACACGCTGCTCACAGAGATGGACGGGCTGCAGGACGTGAAGAACATACTGGTCCTGGCGGCGACGAACAGGCCTGACATGGTCGACCCTGCGCTTCTGCGTCCCGGACGCTTCGACAAGATCATAGAGATACCGATGCCTGACGAGGAGACGAGGCTCGCCATACTCAAGGTGCACACGCGCCGCATGTCGCTCAACAAGGACATAAAGCTTCCGGAGCTCGCAAAGCTGACGGAGAACTACACTGGCGCTGAGCTTGAGAACCTCTGCCGTGAGGCGGGCATGAACGCCATAAGGAAGGGTCTGGAAGCAGTATCGATGAAGGAGTTCAACGAGGCTCTGCAGGAGATACGCCCGGCGATACCGCGTGAGCTCTCTGAGCGCATAAAGAGGTTCAAGGACGAACCGGAGAGCATGTATAGATGATAATAAAGGTGTTTTTTTGAAACTGATGTATTCCGATCCAAAGACGGGCCTTACGGCACAGATGGAACTGGACGAGGCGCAGTCGGCGCAGCTGCTCAACAGGCGCATAGGCGACGTTGTCGAGGGAGCGCCATTCGGCCTCTCCGGCTACAAGCTCAAGATAAAGGGAGGCAGCGACAGCAGCGGCTTCCCTCTTGACAGGAGCATACAGGGCAGCCAGAAGCTGCACGTGATGAGGAAGGTAGCCTCATCAGGCAAGAGGAAAGGGGAGTACAAGCGCATGATGATACGCGGAGGCATGATAAGCACAGACACAATACAGGTGAGCGCTGTGATAACGGAATACGGCTCTACTCCTATAGAGACGCTGATGCCGAAGAAGGAGAAAAAGGCTCCAGAGGAGAAGAAGGAATAAATCCGGTGTAAAAATTGAACGACACTAAGCAAAGCGTGCTCAACATAGAGACGCTCGGCCACATAGACCACGGCAAGACCTCGCTCACCAGGGCGATAACGAACGTCTGGACTGACAGGCACAGCGAGAGCATAAAGAGGAACATGACAATAAAGCTTGGCTACGCCGACGCGGTCATAAAGGAGTGCCAGGACTGCCCGGAGCCCCAGCGCTACACGACCGGGGACAAATGCCAGTCATGCGGGGGCAAGGTCACACCGCTGTTCAGGATTTCTATGCTCGATGCGCCTGGCCACGAGACGCTGATGGCAACGGCGATAGCTGGGTCCAGCGTCATAGACGCGGTGCTGTTTGTCATCGCTGCGAACGAACCGTGCCCGATGCAGCAGACAAAGGAGCACCTCATGGTGATAAACCTCATCGGTGTAAAGAACGTCATAGTGGTCCAGACAAAGATAGACCTGGTCACGCCAGAGAGGGCCAGGCAGAGCCGCGAGGAGATCAAAGCGTTCCTGAAGGGAAGCTCGATTGAGGGTGCGCCGATAGTCCCGGTAATGACGAACAAGGGCGTCAACATAGATGTCATACTCTCGATGCTAGTCAAGATGGAGAAGCCGAAGCGCGACACGTCGTCCAACCCGCTAATGTACATCGTCAGGTCGTTCGATGTCAACAAGCCAGGGATAAACGCCTCGGATATAAAGGGCGGCGTGCTTGGCGGAGCCATAATAAAAGGAGTATTCAAGAAGGGCGAAAAGGTAGAGATACGCCCTGGAATAGAGCAGCAGTCGCAGAAGGGAAAGCGCGACGCGTACAAACCTATACTCACGCCCATAGTCGGGCTCAACAACGGCTCGGAAGAGCTGGAGGAGGCAAAGCCAGGGGGCCTGATAGGCGTATCGACCGAGATAGACCCAAGCTTCACGAAAGCTGACGGGCTGGTGGGCCACGTTGTTGGCCGCCCTGGAAAGATGCCGCCTACTCTGTCGAGCATAACGTTCAAGTACCACAGGCTGAAGAGGCCAGACCTCGAGGAGCCTTCCTTCAAGGAGAATGAGGCTGTCATACTAGGGGTCGGAACCTCGACGCTAGTGGGTTTTGTGCGTGGCTCAAAGAAGGACAACCTTACGGTTGACCTGAGGAGGCCGGTATGTGCCGAAGCAGGCACCAAAATAGCTATGCTGAGGAACCTGGGCCAGCGCTGGAGGCTAACAGGCTACGGAGTATTCGGCTCCTGAATGCTATCAGTGCCGCTAAGGAAAATCGCCTTCTGCAAAAAGTCAAACGCTCCTGTGGACTATCATTTCAGCGAGCTGCCTCATCCTCATCTTTGCTTCCGAATCCGGGAGTATGTCCTCTACGGACTTCCAGGCTTTTGATATTATATCATACTTGGTCCTGTCCGCGAAATCTACTGCGCCGGATCTCTCCAGGATCCCTATCGCCTCATCTATGAGCTTCTTGTCCTTCGTGTGCATCTTAAGTATCTCAAGAAGCCTATCCGAGTCCTTCTTAGAGGCGTTGTTCATTGCATATATGACCATCAGCGTCATCTTCCCCTCAGTTATGTCGTCGCCCACCCCTCCCTTGTTGTCAGAGAGAGCGCTCTTCTTGATGTTTAGTATGTCGTCCTCGATCTGGAACGCTACGCCTATGGAGCCGCCGAAGAGCCCCATCTTCTCCACATCGTCGCGGCTGGCCCCTGCAAGTATCGCACCGAGCTTCATGGCAAACGATGTCAATGCTCCTGTCTTGCCATAGCACATCTGCATGTAGTTCTCCACCTTTATGCTTCCCACGTCCTCAACGAGGTTGTTGTGCCATGCCAGATCAGAGCCCTGCCCTAGGCCGAGCCCTCTCATGGTCCTCATAAGCTCGCTGACTATGGCATACTTGGTCGGTATGTCGATTCTCTTGCTGTCTATGACTGCGCCCAGCGGGAAGAAGAACAGGAAATCCCCCACGTTTAGCGCTATGTCCTCCCCGAATTTCTTGTGCACTGCAAGCGACCCCCTCCTGAAATCCGTCTTGTCCTCCATATCGTCGTGTATTAGGGTGCCAGTGTGCACTATCTCCGGGACTATCGCGAACTCGACGAAATCGTCCCCTCTCTTGCCGAACGCCTCTATCGTCAGAAGGGTCATTATGGGCCTGAGCCTCTTGCCCCCCATGTTGAGAAGGTAGATTATCGGCTCCATTATCGACTTGTCTATCGACTCCTCGTGGAACTTGAAGCCGCTGTTGCCAAGCAGGTTTTTTATGTACCTGTCGGATGTCTTTTCCGTGAGGTACTTGCGTATCTCGTCATCTATCTCCTTCGTCTTGGATTTTATGTACTCCTGTATGTCCGCCAGGCTTTCCGCTACCTGAACTTCCTTCTTCTGGTTACTCTTTCCTTTTTGTGACATAGCCTATCGACTCTCTTGCGATGTTTTTTATCTTTGATTCAGGTATGCCCGACTCAAACTTTTCAAACTTTTCAGATGATTCCCTGACCAGGTTCTCCGCTCTTTCTTCAGCTTCCTTCACTGCGCCGACCTCGTTGAACAGGTCAAGCACCCACCTCACGTCCTCGTCAGTCTTGTCCTTCCTGTCTTTTGCGTAGATGGACTTGAGCTTCTCAAGCTGCGAAGAGGAGCTGTTGCGCACCGCGTTGAGCAGTATGACAGTCTTGACGCCATCCCTCACATCGGTGCCTATGCCTTTGCCGAGCTTTTCCTCGGTGGAGACGCAGTCTAGTATGTCGTCCTTTATCTGGAATGCGTTGCCTACAGGTATGCCGTACTCCCTTATCCCTTCGAGCTTCTCCTCAGAGGCGCCAGCTATTATCGCGCCGCACTGCATGGGCCCGTACACAGAATAGTATGCGCTCTTTGCGTGTATTGATTTGAAGTAGTCTTCTTCTGTGAATTTGGTTATATCCTTGACCTCTGAGGTTAGCCTTACGTCCAGGTACTGGCCTATGTGGGTAACACTCATTATGTCGTAGAACTTGTTGAAGTATCTCTCGCCGCGCTCTCCTCCTATCATATTGTTTGCATCCTTTGCAATCTTCCATGAGATGGCGTGGACCATGTCTCCCGCCAGTATCGCATACTCCGGGCCGTATAATATGTGCGCAGCCTCCTTCCCCCTCCTGATGCTGTTCCCATCCATCCAGTCGTCGTGCATCAGGTAGTAGTCCTCTGTGCACTGCTGCGCAGCTGCCGGGAGTATGCCCTCCTCGGCTTTGCCGCCGTAAAGCATGTTCCAGAGTATTAGGTAAGCCGGCCTCCTGTACTGGCCTATCCTGTCAGTGTAAGAGTTTACCATTTCGCCGAACTTGCCAGCTTCGCTTCCTGGCATATAACTTTTGAGCACATTATAAACTACGGGCTTGTAGAGCGCTATGAGCCCCCTGAAATCAGGTACGTTTTCAATATTGATTTTTGGTGTCTCCATGCAATCATTTACCATATACGCTATCTTTCCTGTTGACCAATATTTAAGCGGGCTGAATGCATTAGACGCATGACGAAGCACCCTCATGAAAAGGTGCGATGCTTTCAAGCCTAAATAACAGCGGCGCGCCGTAGCCCCCCTTCTGTTTTAGACGGCATTTGACTAAGCGGCGTTATAGCCTTGCACACTCACCGCGCTTGCACCGGCACGTTTCATCCGCACCCGCGCGCTCGTCGCGTCATTGCTTTAATGCGCGGCAGCGGTATCGTTTCTGCTCCGGCTCTGGCGATTAGGCCTTTCGCGCTCTGTGTGGGGAGAGCTTCCTCCGTGTCTTTGCGCGGTCAGCCGTCCGCGCGCCGCCGTAGATACGCTTCGCAATACAAGATTATTAATCCTTGCCATTGATAAAATTAGCGGTTACATGGTAGTTGGTGCATTCAATACTGGAGGAGCAGTCATAGGCGAAGTGCTCCTCATACTGGCAATAGCGCTTGTCATATATCTTATATTCAAGATAGGAAAGGTTCTGTTCAAGCTGGTCATAGGAATAATAGCGAACAGCATACTGGGAATCATAGCGATAGTGCTGGCGGACTACTTCCTCAATCTCGGGATAAGCCTTTCGCTGAAGCTTATAATACCGATAGCGATATTCGGGCTTCCAGGGGTTGGGACGATAGTGCTGCTCAAGATGCTCGGAGTGCCTGTATAGCGAACGTGAATCATGGCGGCTTCAGGAGGAAGCCAGCTTTATGTCAGTGCCGTTCACCGTCTTCCTCTTTGCGTGCTTTGAGAGGCTGACAGCACGCTGTGCTATCTCGAATATCGTTTTGTTGGCATATACCTGGAACTCCTTAGCCGCGTCCTCGCCAACTCTTCCTGCCCCCGCATCTTTTAGCATTCGCCTGAGTGTTCTCTGAGAAATGTACAATTTACCACCGAAATAAGCAGTTAGAATATGCAACAAACCTATAAATTAGTAGTGCAGCGTTGCAAAAAAAGCGGAATGGAGGATGGCGCCGAGGCGCCATCGAGCATTACTTGGATCTCCTTCCCTGCTTCGTCCTGGATACGTACCCTTCCTTGTCTATGAAGTAGAGGTAGCCTTCCTCCCTGTCGACCTTTTCCCTGCCGACCTTCTCCTTCTTGCCTGACTTGTTGGACCTCATTGGAGTCTTCCATATGTAGCCGTCCTTTCCAAGGTAGTACAGGTATCCAGATTCCCTATCCACTGCTTCAGAAGTCACTTTTTCGCTCATAAGCTCACCGCGTAATAATAGGCATTACCAATATAAATATATTGGCTGGACCTCCTGAAAGCGTCAAATGCCTTATAAATCTTCGCTTTTCAGCGTTTTCGGCGTGTTTTTGCGGTCAGAGCTGCTTCGCTATGCGCTCCCCGACCTCCTTGCCGAGTATTGTGGAAAGCCTGTCCTTGTGCGCCCTCGCCTCCTCGACGCTCCTTATTCCGTTGTTGTAGAGCATCCGGGCCCTTACCCTCCCTACCTGCTCAAGCCTGACAAGGTCGAGAAGCTCGGCCTTTATGCCGTACCTGAGCCTGACGTTGAGCTCTACCAGGTCGTGCGCCCTCGCCTTCTGCATCCTAGCGAGCTCTATCGCAGAGTATATCAGCCAGTAGGCGTTGCTGAGCTTGTTGAAGAGCGCGCCCGGAGTCGTGCCGTACTTCTTCATTATCTCGGGCTCGCGCTTCTCCTCTATCCAGTCGTTGAGCATCAGCGCTGTGCTGAATGCCCTTACAGGATCGTCCACATCATCTCCAGAGGAAAGTACGAACCTCCCCTTGGCTGTGTGTGCATAAGCAGAGAACATGGCCATGGCCTCTTCGGTAGCCTTGACGTGCGGCCTCATCTCAAGAGTGTTGCAGAGCATGAACAGGCTCCCAAGCGTGTCCCTCTCCCTCCCTATCGAGTCAAGTATCCATCTGGCGGAGAGCGGGTCTATGTAGAGCTCGCTAACCCTCCTTCCAAGGCGCGTAGCTTTTATCCCTCCGCTAATCTCCTCGACGAAGTCCCAGCGGACCAGTTCAGAAACGACCTCCTCGAGCAGCTCCTCTATCCTGTACCTGTCGCTGTACTGCTTGCCGTAGAACGTTCGCCCTATGAAGTCAGAGAGCTCGCGCATGTTGTTGCAGTACTCCTCGGATATGAGCGCAAGTATGTGCGTCCTAAGCACAGGCACGACCCCTATGCCTGAATACACAGGGTCGAGCTCTGACTCAAAGTAGTCCCTGTAGAGCCTCTTAGCCTGCTCCTCCCCTGGAGCGGTTATTAAGCCCCTTCCTGTCGTGTCGTACCTTGGCCTTCCAGCCCTCCCAAGGAGCTGTGTCACCTCGTTTATCCCTATTCGGTCGCTCCCGAAGCCGTTGTACCTGTGCACGTCCTTGATGAGCACTGTATGCGCAGGAAGGTTGACCCCCAAGCCGAGAGTGGTGGTAGAGCAGATCACCTTTATCAGGCCCTTTGCGAACGCGTTCTCAACGAGGGACTTCTGCTCGCTGAGAAGCCCGGCATGATGAAAAGCAACGCCCTTGCTAACAAGCCCTGAGAGTTTGATGCACTGCTCCGTAGGCCTCTCAAGCACATTGAGCACCTTCAAGGCAAGGCCCTCCAGCTCATCTTTGTTCTGCATCTGCTTGCCTACCGCAAGCGCGAGCCGGGCAGCCCCCGCTTCCGCGTTCCTTTTTGACGCGTAGAAGATTATCGCCTGCTTGCCCATCGAGA
>JAMCZI010000004.1 GCA_023485545.1 Candidatus Martarchaeota archaeon | reverse complement strand
GTTTTATACGCGCAATCGCTCTGCTTGCGCAAAACAAAGTCACTCGCTGTCGTGCCTTACTATCCTCAGTATGCCTGGCCTTGGAGAGTAGACATCGCCCCTCTTCTCCAGCTCCTCTATGTACTTTTTGGCAGTGCCTGCGTCAAAGCCGGCCTTCTCGGCCTCCTCTATGACCCTTTGCATCTTCGCGCTTCCCTCGTCGGAGTCCAGCTTCTTTATTATCTCTATCATTGCGTTTATCTTGTCCACCTTCTCCCTTGGCATTCCGGTGAGAAGAGTGTCTATGTCGCGCCTGCCGCTGCTGTCAACCGCGAGTATCTTCAGCATGTACTCGCTCAGCGATATCGCCTTCTCGGCGTCTTCGATCGCTACGGTGTCTGCCAGCCTGGACTTTGCCCTCGCCTCTGCCATCCTTATCAGCCCCTCAATCTGCCTCGGCGTTATGGGAACCGCGCCCTGCTTTGCGCCGCTCTTCCTGAGCTCAACGTAGTATTTCTTTATGCGCTCAGCCGCCTCGTGGCTCAGCCTTGGTGATACATTCCTCCTTGCGTAAGCAATGTACTTCCTTAGAAGCTCCCCGTCAACCACAGGCAGCTCAACCTGCTTGTAGTCCTCCATGTCGGCTATCTTTGCTCCTGCCGCCTCGTGCTGCGTAAGTATGTGCTCTGCTATGCTCTTGTCAAGCTCCTCATCCAGCACGTCCTTTATCGGGAATATCAGGTCGAACCTTGACAGCAGCGTAGGTGGAATGTCGCGAACCTTGACAGCAGCGTAGGTGGAATGTCGAACTGCTCGGCTGGATACTGCGTCGAGTCGAACCTCCCGAATTTCGGGTTGGCTGCAGCCAGGACTGCCGCCTTTGCGTTGAATGTCGCTATTATACCCGCCTTCGCAACGCTTATCGTCTGCGATTCAAGCGCCTCGTGGAGCGCAGCCCTGTCCTCATCCCCTATCTTGTCAAATTCGTCTATTGCGACTATGCCGCCGCTTCCGAGCACCATGGCCCCGGCTTTCAGCGTCCAACCTCCATCTGCAAAGTCGTCCCTTTCTGCAACTGCAGTCATTCCGCCTCCTGTGACAGACTTGCCGCTCACGTATATGCCCTTCGGCACAAGCCTTGACACCGCTTGCAGTATCCTTGTCTTTGCGCTTCCCAGTCATTCCGCCTCCTGTGACAGACTTGCCGCTCACGTATATGCCCTTCGGCACAAGCCTTGACACCGCTTGCAGTATCCTTGTCTTTGCGCTTCCCGGGTCTCCTATGAGAAGAATGTGCATGTCACTCCTTATCGTGCCTCCGTCAACAAGCATCTTTCCTGCTGTGCCGCCGAAAAGCTGGAGCGTCACGGCCTCCTTTATTTCATCATAGCCGTATATCGAAGGTGCTATCGACTTCGCCACCTTCTCGAATATTCCTGGATCCTTTGAGAGCTCTATTATCCTGCGCTCCTCCTCCTCGCTTATGTCCAGGTCTGCGAACTCCTTCTGCTTCGGGACTATCGAAACGGTCTCGAGGAACATCGAGTAGAAGTTCTTCTCCTGCTTGCCCCTGAAGTTCCTCCTGGGCCTTATGCGGAGTATTCCTGTAAGCTCTATCCTGTCTCCCGGTATGACAGTATTGACCAAATCATCCTCAATCCAGACCTCAAGCTGCCACGTGGGCGTGCTGCCGCTCAGCTTCTCGAGCGGGTCCTGCACTGCTATCTTCTGTAGGTTGAGGAAGTGCGACTCCTCCGGTACCTGCTTTAGCGCCTTGCGCTTGCACTGGTCACATATCTCAGGCTGCTTTAGCGCCTTGCGCTTGCACTGGTCGCATATCTCAGGGACCTCGTCCCTGTCAACCCTTATCTTGTAGGTTGCGTCGCAGAACGAGCACTTGTATACCCCCACCTTGACCTTTGGTATTATCTCAGACCTCTTTACTATGAGGCTGTCCAGCGCTATCATCTTGCCTATGTAGGATGATCCTACGTCCTGCACAAGCGGAGAATTTACCGACTGGCCGAAAATCCTTACGTTGACGTCCTTTTCTTCATCCTGCTTGCCTATGAGCTCACGCAATGCGAGCCTAGATGCGTCAAGCAGGTCGTCAGGGCTCTCTATCAGCTCGCTCGCAAGTTCTGGGTCAAACTTTTCCAGCTCCCTGAAATCCACGGCCATGCTGACCTTGTCTGGATAAGAAAGCGCGAGCGACTCAACATCCTCCTTGCAGTATTTGCTGAAGAATTCGGAGAACCGCTCCTTATACCCCTCAATAGTAGCATCATCAGCCAAGCGAGCACCATAATCAGTAAAGCGTATTGCGTATACGCGTCAAAGATATAAATAGCTTCTATGGCTGGCGTTTTGCGGCATTCCCGGATGGTGCTTTTGCGACTGCCGCAGCTGCAGCCCTATTTATGTGGAAAGCCTCCCCAAGTATCAGCCCTGTCGAGAGGCCCAGAAATGCTGCGATAATCACATTTGCCGTAATGTTTGCAGGATATAATAGGTAAACCACGTACCTCAGAAGAAGGAGCACTATGTATGCGGAGAAAACTATTGGCGACCTCTTGTAATACACCGCAGAATCCTTCGTGAATACGGAAACCCCACCTCCAAGGCCGAGCCCAACGAGAAGCCCAATCACGCCGAGGGCGAAAGTAATCAACACTGCGTACTCTGGAATGCCTAACAGCGAGATTACAGTAATGATTAGGTATATTGCAGGAAGCCTCAGCACTCTGGAGCGCGAGAACCTCTGCACCTTAGAGTTTCTTCGCACACGAAGCAGCAGAATCGCGGCTATGAACACTACAAAAATAAGGTCCTCTGAATACTGCACTCAAACCACTAATCAGGATAGAGGAGGCAGAACCTCGCGCCTGTTTTAAGCTTGCGCCCTCTCCCATCTATCCATTCGTCATTGCGATACTTCTCATTGCAAAGCCTTGAGGCCAGCTCTTCAGCCTCGCGTCTCTCCTCCTCTGCAGGTGATTTTGCGTCAACCCTCCTCAGCATGCTATCCATCAGCCGCCTCTTGTCGGCTTCTATGCTTTCATCCGTGAAATCGGAAAGCGCCGGCAGCATTCCTATCTTTTCATAATCCGATTCAGGGAAATTCATTGACTCTCTTATTCTGCTGGAATCCCATCTGCCTACTGCCACGACTCCATGGTAGAGGAAGGAGTGGCCGAGTCCTATGCTCTGCGCATGTCCTGCTATTGGCATGTCGCCAACGTTTATCGCGTAAACGCCTCCAAGCGAAACTTTTGCAGCTTCGCCTATGATTTCAGTTATCGCGCCAAGCGCTACGCTGCTGTACTTGCGATGCAGCGCTTCGGGCCCAGTGCCAGCCGCGTTGTCATCCAACGGGCCAGATATGCTGTATGCGAGCGTGTTCTCGCCAACGTATATAGTCTTGCCGCCAGTCTCCCGCCTAGTGACCTCGACGCGGCTGCGGTCCCTAATGCTGCCTGGGTCATCAGATGCTGCAAGTATCACCGAATCCCTCTCGAAATCATAGAACCTGATGTATGTGTTTGCGGTCTTCGCGGACAGCTCCTTAAGCGCCTCGTCCAGCGCCATGTTCTTCGCTGCGCTGTTCCTCGAATAGCCGAAACTGACCGCCTTCATGACAAGCATAAGCTAATTAACCAGATGCAAATATTTATTACTGCTTTTGCAATTAAAGCATATCCTACTTGAACTTGGGGTTCGAAGAATGTCATTCTTGATTGCTGGGGGCACAGGCCTTATAGGCAGCGCGCTAATAGACCTGCTCAACTCCTCTGGAGAGGATGTAGCAGTCCTCACCCGCGGCACGACAATGGAAAAAGACGGGATCGCATATATACACTGGGACCCGGAGAAGCCCGATATGGAAATGCTCTCTGATTCAATAGACGAATCAGAATACGTGGTGAATCTATCCGGTGCGCCGATAACTCCTTCGAGAATGGGCAAGGCTGAGAAGGATGCGATAATGAAAAGCAGGGTCGACGCAACACATGCGATAGTTGAAGCCATAGGCGAATCCGGGAGCAAGCCGAAAGCGCTTGTCAATGGCTCCGCAATAGGTTTTTATGGCAACCGCGGAGACCAGGAGCTCACAGAGAACTTGCAGCCAGGAAATGGTTTTCTGAGCGAGGTGTGCAAGGCGTGGGAGGCTGAGGCATTCCGCGCCAAAGATTACGCTATCAAAGTCTATGCTATTAGGACAGGGATGGTTCTTTCTGCCGATGGCGGCTCTCTTCCAATAATGGCGAAGCAGGCGATGAGGGGCGTAAGTGCAATCATGGGCAGCGGTTCGCAGTGGATGTCGTGGATACACATAGAGGACATAGCAAGGCTGATGGTAAGCTTTGCGAAGAGCGGCGTACCCTCATGCTCTGTTAACGGCGTATCGCCTAATCCTGTCAGGAACTCAGAATTCGCGGAGATATTGGCATTATCTCTCGGAAGGAAAAAAGGGATCAGGATACCAAAATTTGCGCTGAAGCTGGCACTGGGCGACCTGGCGGATGAGATGCTTCTCTCAAGCCAGAAGGCGCTTCCGGCAAAAGCCCAGGAAATAGGGTTCAAGTTCGAATATCCGCTGCTCAAGGGCGCATTGGACGACATTTCGCCAAAATTGCTGAGGTTATTGAATGCAAAATAGTAAGCAGAGGATAATAGTGACATCCGCGCTGCCGTATGCGCACGCTCTTCCACACTTAGGAAACTTCATAGGCTCTATACTGCCTGCCGATGCATACTACAAATACCTCACAATGGAAGATGAGGACGCAATATTCATATGCGGCTCGGACCAGCACGGCACTCCGATAGAGCTTCGCGCGATAAAGGATGGCGTTCCGCCGGAGCAGCTGGCGAATTCGGTTCATGAGAAGATAAAGGCTATGCTTGAAGCATACGGCTGCACGCCCACGTATTACGGAAAGACACACACCGAGCAGAACAGGCAAAGCGTGTACGAGCTTTACCATGCATTGAAGAAGAACGGCTACATAACCGAGGTGCACGACAAGCAGGCGTACTGCAAGTATGACAAGCGCTTCCTGGTAGACAGGGACATCGAAGGCACATGCCCGTTCTGCGGCGGCAAGAAGGCAAGGGGCGACCAGTGCGACGATTGTGGCAGGCTTCTCGACCCAATAATGATAATAGATCCGCACTGCAACATATGCGGAAGATCGGAGATAGAGTTTAGGGACGTGAAGAATCTTGCGATATCGCTTGACAAGCTGCAGGGGCGCATAGACGCTTACGTGAACTCGGCGAGCCAGAACGGCTGGAGCAAGAACGCCACAAACAAGACACTAACGTTCCTGAAGGAAGGGCTGAAGCCCCGGGATATAACCAGAAACATGAAGTGGGGCTTCCCTGTTCCAGAAAAGGGCTTCGAGGACTCCGTCTTCTACGTCTGGTTCGACGCGGTGATAGGCTATATCGGCATAACGAGGGAGTGGAGCGAGTCAAAGTGGAAGGACTACTGGATGTCAAGCAGCACAAAGCTTATACAGTTCATGGGCAAGGACAACATAGAATTTCATACGATGATGTTTCCTGGTATTCTCCTTGGCGCTGACCTTGGATACGTACTCCCATACTCGATAAGGGCGAGCGAATACCTCAATTCAAGGAGCGTCAAGTTCTCAAAGAGCAGGGGTGTAGGGCTCAACATGGAAAGCGCACTCACTGTCATGGGTGCGGAGTACTGGCGCTTCATACTGATGTATCTTTATCCGGAGAGCGCAGACGTAGAGTTCAGCGTCGATGCTGTGAAAGAGATAGTCAACAGCGTGATGAACGACAAGATAGGCAACCTTGTGCACAGAGTCCTTACTCTGTGCTGGTCGAACCAGCTTCTGAACGGCATCTCTACATCTACAGACGAAAAAGTCGAAAAGATTATAGCGGAATACAGGCTCAACTTCTCGCAGCAGCACATACGCGAAGCGTTGGGCAATGTGGTAGCGCTCGCGTCATACGGCAACGAGCTAATAAGCTCCTCCGAGCCTTGGAAGCTGATAAAGGACGAAAGCAAAGCATCTGAGGCAAAGCGCGTGATGTCCCTCCTCGCCGGCATAGTGCGTGCTGTAGGCGTGCTGCTATACCCATTCTGCCCAGAATCCTCGTCAAAGGTACTGGAGGCTTTCGATTCCGAGCCAAAGCTTTCCTCGATATTGGAGGATGTTCAGCTAAGCATAAGGTCGCAGCCCAAGCCGCTCTTCTCAAAATTCGAAAAGGACGAGGAGAAAAAGCTTTCATCATTCTCCTGACTACCTTACTCTGCTTCCTTCCTTGATGCTCCTTTCTGGAGTCAGCAGCGAAAGGTTGGAGTCGTCTTCTGCCGCAAGAACCATCCCTTCGGAGACGAACATTCCCCCTATGCTTTTCGGCTCCAGATTGGATACTACGATTATCCGCTTTCCGAGCAGCTCATCCTTCGAATACCTGTCCTTTATGCCTGCAGCTATGTTCCTCCTGCCCAGCTTGCCGAGGTCCACGACAAGGGCGTACATCGGCTTCCTCGTCTGCAGGTCGTTGACCTCGACTATCCTGCCTACTCGGAGGTCAACCTTTGCGAAGTCGTCTATGCCGATGCTTTCTCCAAGCGTTTCCACATAGTGGTCCAGTATCTCCTCATTCTCCCCGAATAGGAACGAGGCCCTTATTTTTTTGCCGGCAAGCACATCAGCCAGCCAGTATTTGTCATCAGGCCACATCTTGTCCAGTGGAAGGCTTTTGATGTTTGTCCAGACTGGCCGCATCTCCTCGCTTTCCGAGGGTTCTCCTTCCCATTTGTCAGCGATGAACACGTGAACCCGCTGGTTCCAGTCTTTGTCTTCTGAAGACTGGGTAAAGTAGAAATCTATGATGCCCGCCTTCCTAAAGGAGCTTACCCTGACCCCGACTTCCTCCTCAGTTTCGCGGATCATTCCCCCCTCTATGCTTTCCCCCTCTTTGACCTTGCCCCCCGCGCCATTGAGCTTGCCTTCGCCGAAGCCGCGCTTCTTCATGGCAAGAAGCACCTTTCCTGCATTTCTGTCTACGAGATAGCACAGAGTCACGTCCCTGAGCTTCCTGTCCTCCCTCTCATAATCAGCTATCGATTTCATAGAGACCGCCAAGCGCTACAAATAACACATAACTAATTGACACTGCAACGCTTATAGAGTTGCCGCATCACCAGTCGTGGTGTACAAAGGCGTCAAGAAGGTTTTCCAGCTTCCTCTTCCTCTCTTCCTCGTTGTTCTTCATGCTCCCGAAGACCCGTGCCACGTCATTGCCCTTATACTCCTCTTCCCACAGCGAGAAGATGTTTATCTTGTAATTGGCGAACGAAAGCGCGAAGTCGAGCACGCTGCCGATGTCGTTTTTCACTATCTCGGCATCAAGGTCGAACGGCGCGTTGATATGGTCGTAGAGCCCTGTGCTCTCCCTTCTTTCGAGAAGCCTTATCCTGTCAAATCCGCTGTTTCCTGAGATACCCTGCAGTTCCTCATTCTCTTTTTCCAAGTACCTTTCCAGCCCGCCTATAATATCCCTGACGTTGTTGAGCAAAGTTGTTTCCTTCAGCCCTTCAAACTTGTTGATAACCTTGGCGTTGAGCCCGATTATCTTGGATACGAACTGCTTCGACAGTTCGTCCGATTCCTTTCCAGAAATTGAGCGCTCCATATCTATCGGATATACTTTTCTCGCATTTTCCTATTTAACGCTTTTGTGCAGATAGCCAGATGCATAATTCAAACATCACGCCTTTCTGAGTATTATTTCGCCATACCTCGAAGGGGTGATGTACTCCTTTACAAAGTGTGATATGGTGCGTGTGTCCAGCTTTTCCAGTTCGCCCTGTATGCACCCCATCATGCGGCCGTCGCCATACATGAGCTCCATCTCGCTGATCTCTATGGCGCTGTCGAGCGCATGGTCGAGCCCCATGGCGTACTTTATTCCGAGGCCCCTCTTGACCTCCTCCAGCTCCTCTCGTTTTGCGCCTGTTTTCTTGAGCCTTGCCAGTTCGCTGAGCATTATTGACTTTATCTCCCTGAGCTTCGCCGTAGTGGCGCCAGCCGAGGCAGATATGTAGCCGAACGAGCCGTAAGGCTCATAATCCACGCTCGGGTCGTATGAAAGCCCGTGCTCTTCCCTCACCTTGTCGTATATCCTGTTGCTGAGCAGCTCTGCTATCGCGTCCATCGCAACGTATTCCGTTATAGCCGTACTTGAATTGCCAGCAATGCCATTGCAGGGGAATCCTATTCCTATCTCTCCACGCTCTATATCCCTCTTCCGTATGTAAAGCTTCTCCGCACTTTTCCTTCTAGTGAAGGCATGCTTCTCCGGGGCGAAGTGCTTCCTGTGGAATCCCGACATATACCTCTTAGCCAAGCCAAATGCCTCTTCAATCCCTACTCCTCCATATATCGTGAGCGCCATATTGCGCGGGTTGTAATACCTATTATACGCTTTGACCAGATCCTCGCGCCCTATTCCCGAAGTGATTGCTCTGCTATCGGGCGGCATTAGCTTTCCATCCTCATTGAACAGCGCCCTTGGCATGTTGTCGTAGAGTATCGAGTCTGGGTCCTCTCTCCTCATCGCTATTTCGTGGAGAATCGGCCCTCTCTCCATCTTAAGTTCCCTGCTGTCGAAAACGGGGTTTCTCACCATGTCTGAGATCAGGTCCATCGCCTTGTCAAGATATCTCCTGTATGCCACCGCCTCGTACATTGTGGTCTCGTAGTCAGTTTCCGCATTGTATAATATGCCATAGCTGCGCGTTATTTCGTTTATCTGCTCCCAGCTTCTTTTCTTGGTGCCCTTGAAGAGCATGTGCTCTATGAAATGCGCGAGCCCGTTCAGCCTTTCGCCCTCGTCGATAGAGCCAAAGTTCACGCCAACCACGATTGCGACCGATTCGAGGTTCTTCCTTGGAGCGGCCAGGACCCTAAGCCCGTTCTCAAGCACGCGCCTGTAAACTTTCATGAATCAGTTTTTCCGTGATAAAATAAAAAGGCATGGCAATCCGCAGCAGAGTCAGAAACGCATAAATATGATTCAAGATGGATACCATACATGCGGGATTCAAAAGCGCAGTCTAATGGCGAACGTTACAAAGCAGTCGAATTTGGCCCAGGAAACAGAGTATCCATCTCTGATGGTGGCACTAGCGCGTCTCCTGACAGAAGCATCTGCGCCGACGAGTTCAATTCGCTGCTAAGATCCGACCGAGCAGTGTTCGTTGAAACAGAGCTTGTCGAAATTGTGCCAAAATCCGCACAAGAATTAGTATGTTATAACGGCAAATATACAAACTACAAATATCTCAGGGTGGAGGGTACAAGTGCAGGCAGGAACCCGCTTAACCAAACAATGTACATATGGGATTCAAAAAATCCATCAGACTCTTTTGATTTCATCTCGGCGGCGCTCTCCGTATCAATAAGTCGGGGATATCCGGCAGAGCTTAGGGCAGTGGTGGAGCTAAGCAAAAACCCCTACTCAATAACCTACAAGAACCACCACATAGCGTCCTATAACAAGCAGCCATCAATGGTTCTTTATGTCACAGAAGCGGCATTCAGGCTGGCCCAGGGGCTGGCTCCCAATTCGCACATGCTTGATGAATTCTTCGAACTAGGATTGCCTCCGTTCACAAGAAAGGAGCAGCAGAAGCATCAATAATATTAAATAATTGCGCTACTGATACTAATCGCTAATACTAGAGTGGATTAAATGAGCCAGTTTGGAGTTCAAGTACACGGCCAGTCGGCCACAAAGAAGAGCGGCAACGGTGCCAGAAGAAGGTCCAACAGGGACAAGAAGAGGCGCGAGGTCGGCAGCTATTTTTCAGCGACAAAGCTCTCCGCAGAGAATTCGTCTAAGACCATAAGGCACAGGAGCGGCTACACAACTACTGTGCTCAAGGCCGCGGGAGTAGCTAACGTTCTCACAAAGGAAGGAATGAAGAAGGTCAAGATAACCGGAGTGCTAGAATCGAAGGACAACAGGAACTTTGCCAGGCAGAACATAATAACAAAGGGCACAATAATCAACACCGAGCTAGGCAAGGCCGTAGTCACTAACAGGCCTGGAAGGGAGGGCAGCGTTAACGCAAAGATAGTTGATTGAATGGCTGAACGCGTTTACGAGTTCGATGCCTCAAAGAAGCAGGAGCTCAAGAAGCTCATAGACTACGATCCGTACTTGGACCAGGCGCTTGACGAGGAAGCGCTGAAGAAGATGAAGACCGACGCATACGCAAACATAATATTTACCAGGCAGGAGTGCGAGATAAAGGACGGAGACATGATAGGCATGGATCCGTCAAAGGGCTACCTTTACATAAAGGCCAACGACGACTTCATGAAGGGGGCAGAGGAGAAACTAACAAAGGAGATAGAGGGCCTGAAACGCTGTAACCCCGACACGGAAAGCAAGGTGATAGCGTTCATAAATGAGGAGAAGGAGAAGGGCAATGTCGGATTTGGCTCCATATTCGGTGGTTGACTGAACCTGATAAGCGCTGACGACTTGTCAAGGGAAGAGGTAAACTCCATATTCGAGATAGCGGACAACCTTAAGGAAGGGAAGGAGGAGCTGACCCTAAGAGAACATTCCGTCATATCATTATTCTTTCAGTACCCGTCTGTGAGGACGCGCAGCGCTTTCGAGGCAGCCGCAACGCAGCTCGGGTCGTCATCGATATACATATCAGGCAATACGTCCCAGCTTGAATCTGGGGAGCTTCCAAGCGACATCGCCAAGGCACTCAGCGGATACTGTGATTTCATCGTTGCGCGCATGCTGAAGCATCAGGACCTAGCCAAAATGGCAGAGGGAGCAAGCGTGCCACTGATAAACGGCATGACAGACTTGGAGCATCCAACCCAGGCGCTTTCGGATCTTTACACAATCAGGATGTACAAGGGCAACCTCAAGAACGTCAAGCTCGCATTCATGGGGGACATAACCTCAAACGTCGCAAACTCGCTCATGCTCTTCGGCTCCAGGCTAGGGATGGAGATCGCCCTGGTTGGCCCCAAAGAGATGATACCGAACAGCATATACTTCAACAAGTCGAGGGAGTACGGCACGCTCGATACATTTGCATCGCTGGACGAGGGCCTTGAGGATGCGGACATAGTATATACAGATACGTTCTCTGGAATGGGAAAGTCGAACCCAGACGAAGGCAGGCTGAAATCTCTCTCGCAGTACAGGCTAACTAATGAGGCTATGCAGAAGGCAGATCCAGATGCGCTTGTCATGCACTGCCTTCCCGTGCACCGCGGCGTAGAGGTAGATGCTGACGTGATAGACGGCCCAAAGAGCATAATATGGCAGCAGGCGAAGAACAAGATGCTGCTCGCCAAGGCGATACTGCTCTACCTATCGAAGGGAAGGTAGCAAACGCAATGGCTTATATTGTTTTTCAGCGCATTCTAATTCATGGATTTGCTTTCAAAGGCGGTAATTACTGCGGTCGTTATGATAGCAATAGTGCTGGTCTTGCTGTTCATAAAGAGCTATACAGCTGTGCACGCACCGCCGCTTAACGCAACATCAGTTTCAAAGCTTGTCATATCAGATGTCCACCAGAGCTATCCCAATGCATCTGTGAAGCTGCTTTCCGTAAACAGGTCTTATGTGAGCAACAACAGCTGGGAGGTCACGCTCGGAGTTATATACGGGCCCAATACCCCCTGCCCTACGGTTAAGATAGAAAGCTTTGATTATCCTGCAACTACTCTCGTGCCTACGGTTAACAATGTGTATTCCAACTATTCTTCGGGAATATGCCATGTTTATGGACTGCCAACTTCATCACTCCCTTACTTCAGCTATACTGTGAGCTCTCCGGAAAGTGCGATAGCCAGGGCATACAATGCAGATTACGCACCGCTCGTAAGCTTCATCAATGCGAGCGGCTTCAACAACATAACGGCATCAGCCAGCTTCTACAGCAATACAACAATCTTGGGCAAGGACTATACCAACATATGGCTAGTGAAATACCTACACGAGACAAGTACTTCGCAAGAGTCACAATTCGTCGTTATGAACTACAGCGGGTCGGTGCTTACCGGCTACGTAGTCATGCTTAATTATACCAAGAACTTCACTGTAAAGTAAGCCATCAAGGCAAATCAATCCGCTTCACCTAAAGGTTCCCTTGACTACCCACGGAGGCTCGTCCTTGTTGAAAGGCTCCATCCCGTTTACCTTGTATTCTTCCAGTATGTGCTCGTCGATGGTTATGCCGAGGCCGGGCTTCCCGGAAATTACGAAGTATCCGTCATCAAGAGAGTAGCCGGACCTGACGAGCGACTTCTTCCATTTCGGCCAGAACATTTCAAACGATTCCTGTATTAGAAAGTTGGGTATGGTTACGTCAACGTTGAGCGTAGCCGCAGTCTGTATCGGGCCGAATGCATTGTGATGCGCAATCTCAACGCCAAACGATTCTGCCATCATTGCTATGCTCTTAGCCTCAAGGATTCCGCCGCAGTTCGTTATGTCAGGCTGCAGCACGTCAACCAGATTCTCACGGAGGTAATTGAGGAAGAGATTCCTGTCCAGAACCCTCTCGCCAAGCGCTATCGGTGACTTCAGCACCTTCCTGAGCCTGCGCAGCCCCTCAAACTGGTCGGGGTGCACCGGCTCCTCTATGAAAAGAGGCCTGAATTCAGAAAGTGGCACGCATGCCCTAGCTGCAGAATTGGAGCTGAACCGCCCATGGCATTCTATCATTATGTCGCGGTTTCCTACCGATTTCCTTACTGCGCGCACAACCTCGCTTGCATGCCTTGCCTGCTCCTCTAATATGCTATCGAATGCTTTTCCGAAAGGATCAAACTTCATCCCTGTAAAGCCCATCGCAGCTACTCTTTTTGCTTTCTTCGCAAACTCGTCAGGCTCAACACATTCGTCGTACCACCCGTTTGCGTAAGCCCTAATCTTCCTGTTGAGCATTCCACCGAGCATGTTGAATACAGGCATGCCATAAATCTTCCCGACAGCGTCCATGCATGCTATTTCAATCGCGCTCATTGCTGCTGTAGTTTCCATCGATACCGTAAGGTAAAAGGAGTGCTTGTATACTTCCATCCTATTGGCTTGCATCTCCGTAATCTCCCTACCTTTCAGGACCCTGGAAAGTTCGCGCACCTCCTCCAGGACCGGGAGCGTCATCATCGTAGTGGGAGCTTCCCCATAGCCAACCTGCCCGTCGGATGTTGTTACCCGCACTATTATAATGGTAGAACTCCACGGGCTTGAGTTTTCGCCCTCCATATCCCCAAGCTCCATTATCTCAATATCCTTTATCTTCGGCATTCAACCACAAACGCTATTTACAGCATAAACTACTTACTGCTTTCCGGCAATAATGTGTGCCGGAAGTATACGCCTATTTCTGCACAGTAATGTACACGACTATTTCGTTGCTGCATTTTCCGGCGGCTCCACTTTGGCATCCTTTTTTGATTTTGCTTCTGCGGTTTTTCTGTCTATCAATGCGTCGATGCACCTCCTCGCTGCAAGTATTGCTATTCCAACAACTAGAACAAATGCGCCAAGGTAAAGCATCCCATTCGGGTTGCTTGAGGGAAGATGCCTAATCACGATTATGTGCCATGTGAAGAGGCTGACCACACCAGCGCCGATCCAGCCGTAGCCCGCCATGAGCACTGCACGCCTTGTTTTTCCTGCCATGTTCCATCTTCTGCATACAATGCTTATTAATTTCGCGCAACGATTCACAGAAATTGCAAAGCCTCTTAAAATGCTCGTGTGCAATAAAACTTGTGGCAGCACTGGCTGGGCGCGGTGGTTGAGTTAGCTGATGGCAAGTTTGATGTTGAAAAAGCGCTGGAGCAGCTTCCCCAGGACATAAGGCTTAGGGCAGTTGACAGGCTTAGGATAAAGTCCGAGCGCCTGAAGCGCACAGGCATGTCAAAGTTCCTTCTTGCGATAGCGTTGATAGGCCCCGGCATAATAGTGATGATAGCGGACAACGATGCAGGAGGGGTGATAACCTATGCGCAGTCTGGCTCTATATTCGGTCTCGGCTTCTTCCTGCCTTTCATGCTGCTCATGATACCGGTTGCATACATAGTGCAAGAGATGACGGTAAGGCTGGCCGCCGTGACAAGGCGCGGCCACGCGGAGATGATATGGAAAAGATATGGGAGAGGCTGGGGCATATTCTCCCTTGCAGACCTAGTTATAGCAAATTCGCTTACGCTGGTAACGGAGTTCATAGGCATCTCTTTTGGCCTGGGAATATTCGGCGTGCAGCCCGTCTACGCAGTAACCCTCGGTCTGGTATTTGTTGTCGGGGTAACTCTTGGGCTGCGATACCATAAGTGGGAGCGCGTCAGCCTTGTAATAGCTGCGTTCAACCTGATATTCATACCACTTGCTTTCATAGTGCACCCCAATCCCAATACGGTGCTGCAGGCTTTCGCAACGTGGAAGATTCCAGGCGGAGTCAACTCATTCTTCATATACGTCCTGCTGGCAAACATAGGCACCACGATAGCGCCGTGGATGCTGTTCTTTCAGCAGTCATCCGAAGTAGATAAGGGCATTACGCCGCAGGACATAGGCGCAAGCCGCCGTGATACGCTGATAGGCGCTTTTATCATGGCAGCGGTGGCGATATCAATAATAGTGATAACAGGATGGCTTGTCCACGGCTACACTACTGCGAACAACAGTTACGACATACAGTTGATACTCACAGTGATAGGAAAGAAGGTCGGAAGGCTTCCTGTCGAGCTCTTCGCAATAGGATTGATAGATGCCGGGATCATAGCAGCGATAGCCATAACTGCAAGCACTTCGTGGGCAGTTGGCGAGGCGTTCGACTGGCCCCGCAGCATAAATCTTCCGTTCATGAAGAGCAGGAAGTTCTACACACCTGGCCTCGTAAGCCTGTTCATAGCAGCAGCTATAGTGCTGATACCAAACCTGCCTCTCAGCTTCCTCAACATAACTGTGCAGGTAATAGCATCGATATTCATGCCGGCAGCCATGCTTTTCCTTCTTCTTCTTGTGAATGACCCCGAAGTAGTGGGCAAGTACAAGAACAGGGCATGGCAGAACGTGTCTTCGATAATCATAATGGGGGTGCTGATAACGATGAGCACCCTTTATGCGATTTCGCTGATAATACCGAATCTTTTCGGATAGGTGAATATGGATGGAACACAGGAAAATAGATTACAGTTTCATAAAGTCACAGGATGACTGGAACAGGTTTCTCAAATCGGAGGGGCTGTACGACTACGAGAAGATACGCGTCAAGAGGGCAAAGGTAAAGGGGTGGGTGAGGTTTGCCTTCTGGTTCCTCAGGGCCTACGTTACGCTTATGGTCATTATAATAGCCTTAGGATTTCTTCACATAATCTGACAACTGCCGTCATATACCGCTTGTTATGAATGGGCAGTCGAGCGAAACAACGCTGATCCCTTTTTCAGTTATCGAATAAGATACTGCAAGTGGGTGCTGCGACACAACCTTTCTCTCCACAAGCCCCATCCCCACAAGGTCTTTGAGGACAGAGGTAAGGGTCTTCGGATTCAATCCCGAAATATCATAAAGCTTGTTGAAGTTTGAGGAACCCAAGCTCTTCAATACCTCAAGAGTCGATAGGTGCCAGTGGCCCTTTATCAGCTGTCTAAGGCTCTTGAGGTCCATCCCCTCAGACACCTTTTTTGATACTGGGCAAAACCTTGCTCTCTGCATACTTACAAATGGTAATCTCAATATTTAAATATGTCTGCAACGTTAATGCTGCGTACAACAGTATCGTGTGAAGCTGCATGCAATCCGATATGAAACCTCCTAAAGACCAGGTGGGTTCCACCAGCGAAACAAACCAATCGATGATTGCAGAGCTAAAATCTCTTGCCGAATTCTTCTACATAAAGGATGTCCCGTCCTACGGCAACAACTTCTTTTTCACTATAGGTGTATACCTGCTGGAGCTCTTCGGCATACTCGCGATAACCGGAATAGTTATGCTGATATTCGGTCCGTATTGGTGGAATCTTACGACTGTAGGCACATTCTTCAGAAGCCTCCACCTATGGGCTGCGGAGGCGTTCGTAACGCTTATATTCGTACACCTTTTCGTCCAGTTCGCCACATCCTCATTCAAAAAGAAAAAACTGGTATGGATGATAGGATCAGTAATGCTGTTTCTCGTTTTCCTTGAATTTGCATTCGGCATAGGTGTTCAGGGAGGATTTGTTGCTCAATGGAATGCCAAAGCCGGAGCCGACTTGTGGAATGGCATGGGCTTAGGGTACTGGGTCAATCCGCTCAACATGACGGCTGTGCTTGGCTGGCACGTTGCCATAGTGCCGATACTTCTAGTGCTGCTTATGTTCGTGCACTACATGCTTGTCAAGCAGAAGGGCCTGAGCAAGCCGTACAGGAGCGACATACCATACAGCATGGTCCCTGCAAACCACAATGCGATGTACAAGCGCATGGCTTATGTATTCATCATAGTGCTGCTGTTCGCGATATTCCTGCGCTCTCCATACATAGCGCCGCTGTCAATACAGCAGATAGCAAACACAACTCCTGACGTAACGGCCACCACATTCATCCAAGAATTCAACTATTCGTCTGCTACCGCTACATACTTCGATACCATAGATCCTTACACTTTCAGTACGCGAAGTGCGTTCGTGACCGTGCCATACCAGAGCTACATTGAACTTTCCGGGTCGAAGAACTATGAGGCAGAGCTTCTAAATTACAGCCCAGCAGAGCAGAATGCAATGCTCTCACAGGCAGCTTCGTACTTCAACAGCAACGGGTCGATAACAGCAGGTATGCACTCTGTAAATCCTGCCATAGCCCTATTCTCCCAGCTCACCTACATGGCGCAGACAGGGACATACCAGTCCGTACTCCAGGACGAGGTCCAGGATCCGCTCAATGAGACCTATGTAATAAGGTTCATCACAGACAGCGGCGCGC
Source organism: Candidatus Martarchaeota archaeon (assembly GCA_023485545.1). GTDB lineage: Archaea > Micrarchaeota > Micrarchaeia > Micrarchaeales > Micrarchaeaceae > JAJZYW01. Next base: position 781 of record JAMCZI010000004.1, on the reverse strand, counting down.
TCTACACATATGCGGCGCAGTATGGCCTGCGCACTCATCAGTGGGGCATGCTAAAGGCCGGAAGCCTTTGGTGGCAGATTGGAAGCTACTGGACTGCGCCGTACAACTGGATGGAGATAGTCACATCTGGCATATCCTGGTGGAACGACATAGAGAACGGTACTATAGCGCTTGTGGCGTTCGCCGTTCTTGTATTCCTGCCTTTCATACCTGGAGTAAGGCAGATTCCAGACAAGCTGAAGCTGTACAAGATATTCTGGAATAAGTACACAATACCGGAAATGAAAAAATCAAAGCCGAAGGCGAAGAAGTAGCTACTTTTCCGCAAATAGCTTCGACAGCGGCATCCTCTTTCCAAGAAGCTCAGAAGCCTCGTCCCAGCCCTTCTTTATCCTTACGAAGTCATCTGGGGAATATTCGTAAAGCAGCCTCATGAATTCGCCGAAGTGCGTTATTTCCTCTCTGGCTATATCTTCATGCACTTTCTTGAAGGCTCCGTTGGGTATGTGCCTTGATTGTTGCAGATAGAAGTTTATCGCGTCCAGCTCAGCTGCTATAGACAGCCTTATCGCCCTTGCTGTCTCTTCCCTGTCAAACTTCGTCTTCCTTGTCAACTCGGATGGATCCCTCGAGAACATGCAATCACATTGAGCTAGCAATTCAAAATATTTTAATGATTACCTATTATGCAAAGCTACTCTGGTAAAAAATGCTATAAGTATGTCAAAAAGCATATCATTTTGACGACTTCTTTTACTATCTTTCTAGAGCGGTTTTCTAC
>JAMCZI010000014.1 GCA_023485545.1 Candidatus Martarchaeota archaeon | reverse complement strand
ATATTGCCCCGTAGACTGTGCGTGGCTCTGATTCGGATATCAAAGGGTATATGTTTTGTGAAACACTGTAGCTTCCGCTTGAAACCACTTTTGCAAAAGGCTTTGAGCTGCCATAGGTATTGCTACAAAACCCTATACCATAGCTAAATGATGGCGTGGTTGAGTCTTGTATAAATGTTCCGACATTCGGTATCGAGCCATTAGTGAATATAATGGAAGAATTCATTCCTATGCCAATCTGGCTGGTATAATTTATAAGGTAAGCTTTGTAACCTTGCAGATACGTATAGTTATTGTATTTAGGATATGACACTTCCTCAACGAACGACGAACCATTAGCGGGCGGTTTTTCATTAGGATTTAGTGAGAATCCATGGTCCGCATTGTATCTGTATATGTAAGAAGTAAAATTCCACGCCGTGTCATTATTCGGCAACACTTCAATCCATTTTATAGTAAGATTTTTCTTGCCATTGTCAGGAAGAATATTAAAATTAAATGTAGGATAAACAGGCTGTATGTACAGTGGTGTGAGCACAGTCGGTTTCGTGATGTTAATATTAAACATTACCAGCTGGTCGTATGCAAAAAATGAATAATCTACTATATATGGATTATAGCGCAGAATAGAGGTATTTGCATACGTTTCATAAGGCAGGAGAAATGTCTTGTTGGATATTATGTCTTTGCCCGAAGGGTTAAAGTACAACGCAGATGAATTTTCCCCATATACGCCATATCCGGGAAAGTAGTTGCTGGATCTTACACTTTTTATTATTCGGAGTATTGTTTGATTGTATGATGGCACCATCTGCAGTTCAGTGCTATTGAGCTTTATTTTGTTATTAAATGATGGAAGTATGTAACTGAATGCGCCTACCCTGTTTCCAAATATTTTGGTGGTATTGTAGCCGCCAGGTTCAAAGACCTTGATATTGAATGTATATGCTATAGTTAGTATGGAATTAATACCGAGTGGGTGAACAGTAAAATTCCTGTTTGCAGGGTTTACCACATTCACGCTCGAATTGGCGCCAATCTTAAATGTTGAATTAGAGAAGGCACAATCATATAGGCTGACATTTGAATCGCCTTCGGCAACATTTACAGTTCCGTTTTCAAGCTTGCCGGCAGAACAGTAAAGCTTAGAATTGGTTATGTTTGCAGCGAATGTAATATTGAATGAAGGACAAGCGGTACTATTTATTGAATAGTTCATTTCACTAGTTGATACAGAGAAGTTGCAACTCCCAGAGCGCACTTGAGCAGCGTAGGGAGTACTGGTAAATAGTAAGAGCATAATGCCGATACTCAAAAATGCGATTGCACGCAAAACATTACCCTTCCAAATATTGAAGACAAAGGATTTATACTTGACGCAGTTTGGATGCAGCTTGAGTCGGCCTTTGACATTTTGTAGAAAATTTCTTATGCATTACATGGAAAGCATAAGTGATCGTATGGCTAAAAGGAAAAGAGGGAGCAGGAGAAGCAATTATCAACTTATATATCTAGTTGCCGCAGCATTGATAGTTTCTGTACTGCTTCTTACGGCTTTTGAAATTTCCAACCGTGTTATGCCATCAAACTATACAAAAAGCACAATTATGCCGCACCTTTCCAGCACGAAACAAAACTTTTCTGCAGTTCAAGATATTTACCAGTATGACGGTGGGATAAACCATACTTATTTTGTGGGCGTAAACCTAAAACCGCTCAATATTGATGTTAATTCTGCAATAATAGGAACGCCAACGATATACAGGGGGGACCTTCTCGTTACTACAATGGGAAACCTCACGTTTCTTGACAAATTTCAATATGACAGAACGAATGGCAGCGTAACTGCAATAAATCTAAGTACTGGGAGGATAGTATGGCGGACGTATTTCCCGGACCAGATAATGACCCAGCCTATTGCATACAGAAATATGATATTCGTTGGGATGGGCAATAATGCGGAGGTGCCGAATATCAGCGACAGGAACAATGGGAATGGAATTTTCGGATTAAATTTCAGCACTGGAAAAGTTTCTTGGGGGATGAAAACACTCGGACCAGACATGACGACTCCCGGAATCTATAACGGACTTCTCATAGAACCGAATATAGGATATTTTTATATCGTAAAGGCATCCTCAGGCTTGGTGGAGAAGAGTTTCCCTACAAACTTACCGGACACACTATCATCGCCATTGATATATGGCAATAATGCGTATTTCGGCGCAGGGTATGTAAATACAGTTAACACGAAAATATATCCAACAACAATACATAGATTCAGCTTCTTTGATTATAATATAACTTCAGGGGATATTTCATGGCAGGATAATTTCAGCATGGCAGGCGGAGGCATAAATGACGTAGTTCCAGTAGTGTACAGAAATCTGGTAATAACGGCGTACCTTGACAACAGCACATATGCGAATCCGATAGTTGTGGGCCTGAACAGGTTCAACGGTTCTGAAGTATGGAGTCTGAATGAAACAGCTGCGCTAAACAGTGTGAAACAGTCAAATCCAGAATATGCCAATGCAGGATATAATTTCACTGAGAATTCGATATCGCCAATGGTTTTGTACAACGGCACAGTATTTGCAGATTCGAATTACTTGGGCGTGTTGTTCGCTATAAACGCCACAACAGGAAAAGTCATATGGGCTTTTAATACCGGGCAAAACGAAGGTGCACCTAACGTGTTTTACGGAAAATACGTGATAGACATGAATGACGGCGGCGATTTGTTTGTGCTGGGCATAAGGAACGGAACTTTGGTGAATGAATTGCAGACAGGAATGCCACACCTTGCTGCGCAGCCTGTGATAACGAATAATTATGCGCTGATAGCTGGTATGGATGGGAGAGTATTATATTTTAACCTTGACAACATTACCGGTAGAGCGTGATGGACTCTGTAGTGACCAGCATATCTGCAGTGGTCGTGGTAACAGTATTGCTCCTATTCGTACTTGCTGTAGTCCATTCCCCAGTAAATACCAGAACAAGTATTGCGACAAATTCCAGCAAGCTTACCCATTTCTACAGCAATTATACCTATTTTGAAGGCAACAGCGCACACCAGTTCTTTGTTAATGCAGAGGTTGGCACATTTAATTCCAGCCTGAAAGGAATGGTAATAGTGCCGCCAAGATTTTTCAATGGTAGTCTGTATGTAACCACGTCAGGGCCAAATCCTTCCGCGAGTAACGGGAGCACGTACGGACAGGTTTATAGGATAAATGCAAGCAACGGGAAAGTTGTATGGAACGCGTCTTTTGAAAACCAGATAATGACACAGCCGGTCGTAGCCGGCAACAGGGTAATCGTAGGGATAGGCAACAATGACTTCTATATAAACAGCACTGGGGCGTACGTCATGGGAACGATAGAAAATGCAGTAGTTGCACTGAACATTTCAAATGGGAATGTTGATTGGATTTATAATGATAGCGGCGAAGATATGCCGACACCTGCGTATTTCAACGGATCAGTGATATTCGCAGACGGAAGCGGAAGAGTCATAGCGCTTAATTCTAGCACAGGCATGGTGGAATGGATTGACAATGTCCATGGATATGATAGCATGTCATCGCCTTTACTTTATAAGGGCAATATTTACTTTGGAATGCTTGCCTCTGCCAGAGTTTATAGCATATCGGCAAGTGACGGCAAGATAAATTGGGAAGACAATTTTTCATCTCTAGGCAATATAGGCGGGATATCGGACTGTTCGCCGATAGTGTACAATAATTCTTTGATAACCATTTACACTGCTCCAGTAGATAACCATACTGCCATAATGCCAGTCATTATCTCCTTGAATGCCACAAATGGCTATCTTCAATGGGTAACCAATGAATCTGCTGGACCCATCCCGAATAATATCGAGGCGCCGCCGATATCAGAGTATGGAGGATATGTGTATTCAGGCAATCCAGAAAGCGGGAATTTCTTTATTGTGAATTCGACGACCGGAAGTATATATAAAATAATAAGGAGCGCTCCAGTGTATGGGACGGCATTTTCATATGACAACAGAACATTCGTGCCTGAGTACGACGGCACAGTAATCATACTCAACAGCACTTTTGGGGAATCTACGTATAACTCAGGAGATGCAATGCTTTTTGGCACGGTGCCAACTAGGAGCAGCCTTATTCTTTACGGCAATGGATTTCTTGACAGCTTGAGCTACAATGATATTTTTAATGCGCCATAAGTGGTTCTGATGATATTGGCGCTAGTTTTTTTGGTAGTTCCTGTCTTTTTCGGGTTTTCTGTAGTATTGAAATCAAAGTTATTGGATACGTACACAAAAAAACTGGCTGTAGGATTGCCTATTGGGATAGCAATATTTTCCTTTGAAAACCTGCTATTATATGCAATTTTTGGCAGTTTTTCCACTTATGTACCTGTTATCGCATCGGCCAGTCTGCTGGCAGTAGGGGCAATTTTGGCGTACAGGCATTATAAGGAGGGGGAAAGTTGCAGGAGTTACGATATGCCAAGATCTCTATTTGCATCGTTTTTGATAGTGTTTGCAATATTGGCTGTAATTTTTTCCACATCTATGTACTATTATGGTGGTAATCTTTATTGCAGCAACATTGGGATGTGCTCTGACATCGCTTACCATATCGGGATCGGAGAATCTTTATTGCATACCGGTTTCCCCCCAAAATACCCATTTGCAATAGATACAATCAACATTTTCCCTTTTATCTCAGACTTTTACACAGCAATCTTAATTGACTACGGGATGGGCCTTGTGCCCTCAATAATAATAAGCGATCTCGTACTTATATTCTGCATATTGCTGCTTGGCTTCGAACTCGCATACAAAATTACAAAAAGTCAGATTGCAACCCTATCCTCACAACTTTTTTTCTGGTTTGGAACCAATTACGCTTTGGCTGTCTTATTGAACTATTTAAAATTGCCTGGCTGGTTTAACCAGATAGCAGCTTATCAACTTCCGCAAAAAACAGGGAGCATTGCGGGCATAGCAGCACAACTGCTGCGTTATCCACTGTCTAGTTGGACATACAGCTTGTATTACCTGATAATGCCGCAACGCGACCTCGTATTAGGGCTGGCAGTAACTTTGCCTATATTTTATTTATTTTATATAGTTTCGGCTGAACACAGACAAATTGGACTACCGGAAATTGCAATAATTGGTATCTGCGTAGGCATGCTTCCTTTGATAAATCCTACGAGCTTTCTGGTAGCGATTATCTTCCTAGCTATAGGCGGGGGATATTATAGAGAGCGCTTTAAACGTACAGATGTCTTCTATGTTGGAATCTTGATCTTTGCTATCGCATTGCCCCAATTGGCGTACATACACACGCAGAGCATAAGCGTCGGCTGGTTCCATCTTTTGAACGGTTTCAACACACTTGGCGGAAATATTGGAAGTTATATATCAGCACCGAATTTCTATAGCTTACTGCTTTACTGGATAGAGAACATTGGGCTAGTCGCATTGGTTGCCGTACCGGGCATTGCATACATAGGAAAAAGGCGCATAGGGTTTTTTGTTCCATTCCTTGTCGTTTTTGCATTGATAAGCCTTGTATCCATACAGCCAAACCCATTGGATTCAAACAAGATCTTTGTATATGTTTATTTCTTCCTTGCGGTTTTGGGAGGTTATGGATGCGCTTTGCTTTTCTCACGCAACACTGCATACAAAATCCTTGCCGTAGCCATAATACTTCTTGTAGTTGTGCCAAGTTTGACTGTATACATATTCAACTACAGCACTCCATTCCAGCTCTTGGGCTCGAGCGATCTTTCTGCAATGAATTTCATAGAGAACAGCACGCCAAACGGGGCAATATTTGCTGTCAATAATTACACAACACTTTTCCAGATGCTTGCTTTTACCGGAAGAAGGAGCATGATATCAATAGAGCCGTACGTTTCTATTGATGAATATACAATTCCGCCAGAAACAATGGAGAACATATCAAATAGCATAGTCTACAACGGATCGTGCACAAACGCGCTCAGGTACAATGTTTCATATGTGCTTTTTGAAGGAGTACCGGAATCTGTCCCGCATAACCTCTCTTTGGTCTACAGCAATACCACAGAGTCGGGAAGGTACCAGATACCATGGATGGATAACGTCTATATTTATAAGCTAAAGTGCTAGGAACGGCTTGACGTAATTAACTAAGAACAGAATCACGTTATGAGGTACCCGTTGACTATGTAGTTGTCGGCTGGCGCAGTGTTCACGTCGTACACGGTGAAGTTGCCGGATATGACGTCGAGAGTGTTGACCCTGACATTCGAGCCAGTCTCGGGGTTGAAGAGCTCGCTCCCCACTGTTATGTTGGCCGCGCTCTGCATCCTCCCGTTTAGCATGAGCACCTCGTTCGCGTCTAGAGTGAGATTTGAGTTTATTATGTACTCTTGGTGGACTACGGTACCCTCAATGCTTACCACTGCTGTCGGGACTACTTGCCTTGTCAGGTTGTTGTAGCCTTCCACAACATCGCCCAGCGTCAGCGAGCCAACGTCTATGATGCTGCCGTTGGCGAGCTGGGCTGTGTCTATGCCGGACACTGAACAGCCGCCGGAGCCTGACGATGTTAACCTGTCTATTAGGTATCCATTGCCTATGAAGTTGTTCGTTGGCGCAGCCAGGAAATCGTAGACCATGCCGCCGCTGTGCAGCACTGTGATATTTGTTATTTTGACATACGTGTTGTTGAGCGGAGAGTAGAGCGTGTCACCCACCTTTGCCTGATAAGCCCTTGTCCATGTCCCATTTATGTACATTACCTCAAGCGCGTCGACCTTGAGCGCATTGTTGAATATGTAGGTGTTGTTTGCATAGAGCGAAAACACGTATGTCACCGTTGAAGGTGATACCGCTCCTGTCGACGGGTTGTAAGAGAGCACCTTCATTCCCTCCCGTATATTGCTTGCGGGAATGTATGTTCCGTTTGCGAGAGCGATGCTTGTGCTGCCGTACACCGAGCAACTGTCAGAAGCAGATATTTTTGATGCACCGTTGGTTGACTTTGATGCTCCGTTAGTTGAACTTGATGCTCCGTTAGTTGAAATAGTAGTTGATGTAGAAGTTGTGGATGTGGTGGTCGAGGTTGTTGTTGTGGATGTTGTCGTGGATGTTGTTGTCGAGGTGGTTGTGGATGTGGTGGTCGAGGTGGTTGTCGTGGATGTTGTTGTCAGCGTTGTGGATGTTGAGGTCGAAGTCGTAGAGGTGGTTGTTGAGGTGGTTGTTGTGGATGTTGTTGTCGAGGTGGTTGTGGATGTGGTGGTCGAGGTGGTTGTCGTGGATGTTGTTGTCAGCGTTGTGGATGTTGAGGTTGACGTGGTCGAGGTTGTCGTTGAGGTTGTTGTTGATGTAGTTGTGGATGTTGTGGTAGATGTTGTAGTGCTTGTGCTCGTGGTCGAGGTTGACGTGGTTGAAAGAAGCGTCGTTGTCGGATGCACTACGTTGATGAAATTTGCCTCTATTATGCCATTGCTGCTTATGTAAATGCTGGTATTCTGCGCAGTTGTAGAAGTCACGGAAACAGAGGTCGGAGTCCAGCTTGAGAAGCCATATCCGGAAGGAGGCGATGCGTACAACAGGTAGCTGCCAGTGATGAAGAAGCCGGTCTGTCCGCTGAGGTACTTGACTCCGTTCACATATATGCTTCCGGTCCCGCTGCTTGTCTCAAACTGAAGGGGTATCAGGTTTATGTTTGCCGGGGCGAAGGCCTGTGTCGAATACCCTGATGAAGAGTATGTCGGAGCCTTGCATGACGAAAGCTTTGAGGCCCCGCATATCTGGTAGTTTATCGAGAAGAGCACGTTTGTTTTGGAGTTGAGTGCGGGAGCGATTGTGCCTGGTATGTAGGCAGAGCATATAACTGGAGAGCCATATGTGGACAGGCTTGGGGTGCAGTTGCCAAGTACGTGGCTGGTGCCGCTCCTTCCTATATCGACAACAGAAACGTTGAAACCATTTGAGGGTATGTATATGGGGGTGCCAAAATTGTTGTAGAACAGCAGCGTATACTCTATCGGATGCGTTGAGGATGATGCGGCGAGAAGAGTCTCTGGGCACGGGAAAAGCGGCTGTATGCTGCATGTGGACTGCTCGTAGCTCGTTATGGGCCTTGAGAGCGCCAGCACCACTATTATTGCGACGGCTATCGCTATAAGCAGGATTGCCCATGAGTAGGATACGAGCATGTCTATTGCTGCCTGCTGGCGGGTGGCGCTCTGTTTCATATGAAATTGTTTCAAGTGTTATATATTTATAGATTCATTATTCCATCAATACATCCCTATGTGATGCTGATGAGCAGGATAGCGGCCTTCCTTAAGCTTACGAGGATAGAGCACAGCTTGATGCTGATTGTTGCAGTACTGGCAGCAGAGCTGATAGCCGGGAGCGGCAAGCTGCCTGCGGCATTCATACTACTGATGAGCCTGGTAACTCCGGCGCTTGTAAGCATGGGATCATTCGCAATAAACGATTATTACGATATAGAAACCGACAGGGCGAACAAAAGGGTCGACAGGCCTATCATAGCTGGCGTTATAAAGCCAGGAGAAGCATTCTGGACAGCCATTTCGTGCTTTGTGATTGGCGTGCTGGCAAGCGCGTTAATAAACTCGGCTGCGTTTGTCATAGCGCTCGTATTTGCGGTGCTCGCGTACGCTTACAGCTACAGGCTGAAGAACACCCTCCTGCTCGGGAACGCTTACATAGCTTTTTCTATGGCCATACCGTTCGTCTACGGCAGCTATGTGGTGTCAGGCTCGATGCTGCCCTCGCTGCTTGTGGTTTTCGCTCTCATATTCCTGAGCGGGCTTGCCAGGGAGATACACGGAATAATACGGGACTATGCAGGTGACAGGAAGGCAAGGCATTCGAAGAGCCTCCCATACTACATAGGGAAAAGGTGGTCTGCTGTTGTTGCGTTCGCGCTCTACGTGGCTGCTATAGCGCTTAGCGTTGAGCTCTATGCACAATTTAGGCCATTCCTGGGCAACATTGTGTACCTGGTGCCAATACTCGTGACTGATGCTATGCTTCTCTACGTTGGAATCACGTACCTTGGCGCAGGAACGAAGAAGAGGTATAGGATTGCAAGGAACGTCAGCCTTGGCGCGATGGGGCTTGCCTTGGTGGCGATATTGCTGTCCGGACTGTTCTACGCACCAGTGTAGTGATTTGCACAGGTTGCAGGTGCACGGCTCAAGCCGTGCACACGCCTTTTGCGTATCAGCTGCACTCGCTGTGGCCGCACTTGGGGCAGGTGTAGCAGCCTTCCGCAGCTATCATGTTAGTAGCGCAGTCCGGGCAGGGAAACTGTTTCGTTGCGGAAAGAACGTATGAGTTGGCGCCATCCCTTATCTCCGAAACTGTTGTAGTCGCGTTCTGCTGCATGTGGCTCTTCCTTGATTCTGCAAGCGAGCTGTTCCTGGCATGCTCCTTCTGGTCGACAGCCTGGAGCACCTGGACGCTCTTGCTGCTGTCCCTGTAGACAGTTATCCCCTTGCAGCCGAGCTCGTAGGCCATGAAGTATGCGCTTTCTATGTCCTGCGGCGTAGCGTAGCTCGGGAAGTTTATCGTCTTTGATACCGCATTGTCAGTGTACTTCTGGAATGCCGCCTGCATCTTGACGTGCCATTCAGGAGCTATGTCGTGTGCAGTCACAAACAGGCGCCTGACTTCTTCCGGTATCTCCTCCACGTCCTGTATTGAAGTCCTGCCTGCAAGCTCCTTCATCAGCGCTTCAGAGTAGAAGTTGTACTGCAGCGCGAACTTCTCGAATTCGTTGTCCACCTCTATCAGGTTGGAGCCGAGGCTGTCGTGCACGTTCCTCATGTACACAACTGAGAATATAGGCTCTATGCCCTGCGATGCGCCGCCGGTTATTATGCTTATCGTGCCAGTGGGGGCGATCGTAGTAACTGTTGAGTTCCTGAGTGGCTTGTATCCCAGCCTGTACCATATGCTGTCCTTGAATGCTGGGAATGGACCCCTCTCCTCGGCTAGCTTCTCGCTCGTCTTCCTGGCGTTGTCGGTTATGAATGACATGACCTTCTCTGCGAGCGCAAGGGCCTCGTTGCTGTCGTATCTTAGCCTGAGCTTTATAAGCATGTCAGCCCATCCCATGACTCCGAGCCCTATCCTCCTTATTGATTTGGACACGTCATCTATCTGCTTGAGCGGATACTTGTTTGCGTCTATCACGTCGTCAAGGAACCTTGTGCCCGTAGCCACTGTCTTTCCGAGCAGCTCCCAGTCTATCTCGTACTTGTGGTCTACCAGCTTCACCATGTTTGCCAGGTTTATTGAGCCCAGGTTGCATGAGTCGAATGGGTAGAGAGGCTGCTCTCCGCACGGGTTGGTAGACTCTATTGGGCCGTAGGACGGGACAGGATTCGAGAAGCTCGAATTCATCCTGTCTAGGAACACCAAACCAGGGTCGCCGGTCTTCCAAGCCATTGTAACTATCAGGTTCCATACAACCTTGGCGCTCAGCCTTCCGACCGCCTTGCCTGTATGAGGATTTATTAGGTTGTATTCCTCGCCGTTCTTCAGCGCCTTCATGAACTCGTCAGTCACTCCTACAGATATGTTGAAGTTGCGAAGGACGCCCTCGTTCTCCTTTGAGACTATGAAGCTCAGTATGTCGGGATGGTCTACGCGCAGTATGCCCATGTTGGCTCCGCGGCGCTTGCCGCCCTGCTTTATCTGCTCTGTCGCAGCATCAAATATCTTCATGAACGATATCGGGCCGCTTGAAACTCCGCTTGTGCCGCGCACTATGTCGTTTGCAGGCCTGAGCCTAGAGAACGCAAAGCCTGTCCCTCCCCCGCTCTTGTGTATCATCGCAGCGTACTTTACAGAATCGAAGATTTCGTCTATCGAATCGCCTACAGGGAGCACGAAGCATGCGCTGAGCTGCCCGAGGTTGGTCCCCGCGTTCATAAGGGTAGGGGAATTTGGCATGAAAAGCATTGAGGTCATCACGTCATAGAACTCCTTCGCTATCTCTTCCACTTGGGCTTCGTCCTTGTTGTAAGCGGACTCGGCCTTCGCAATGGAATGCGCTACCCTCCAGAATAGCTGCTGCGGCGTCTCCACGACCTTCCCCTGCTCATTCTTAAGAAGGTACCTTGCCGAAAGCACTATGAGGGAATTGAGCGGCATCTTGAGGTCGTCATCCACTATGCCAAGCGACGCCTTGAATATCCTAGTCTCGGAGTGCTTGTGCCTATACAGTATGTACGCCTTTGAGACGTTCGGATCTATCCCCATGAGCGATTTCTCCACTGTGTCCTGTATCTCTTCTACACTCACCTCGCCCTTGTCAAGGGAGTTTATCTTCGCCACCACATCTTCGGCGGCATGCTTTGCATCAGAAAGGTTCTCCGCATCGGTCCTGTTAGAATACGTGCTGGAAAACGCTTTCTGTATAGCAGAAGTTATCTTGCCCTCATCGAAGGCAACTTTCTCACCATTCCTTTTCAAGACAATTTTGGCCACCATATTTATCCCCCGCAAAGTGCGCAGTAGCTATTTTTCTGGCAAGTTTTAAATACTCACAGTTCCGCTAATATGCACACCGATGGACTGTGTTTTTGCGATTGGTTTAAAAAGCTTTAGATTAGCGGTTGTCGAGAGTGTCGCAGTCGTATTCAAAGTCCTTCTGGAGTTGCAGCCATGCTTTCTTGTATGCGTCGTGAAACTGCGGTTCGACATTGAAAAATAGCCAATTTGAAAACGCAGAATTTATCTTTGTGTTCTGCGCGACCTCGCTTATGTCCGAGGTTGTTATCGATTTCCACCTGCCGTTCTTGGCATCCTTGTATTCCTCATGTACCTCCTGCTGGTTCAGGTTGAACGAGCCATCAGAGAGGAACTTGTAGGTCCTCCAAGCATGGTTGGACGCAAAAGAGGCTATTATTATCGCAATGTTCCTGGTCTCTATGTCTTCGGCAGACATTTCCGCATCAGGCTTGAACGCGACCTTGTGTATACGATCCTTTATTAGGTCATATTTTGTAAGGTTGTGTTTTATCGGCATCCAATCCCATCGCACCATTCTGTACAACCGACTACGCGCCGCGGCGAAAATTCCGCAACGATGATATATTGCAAAGCAAACTATATAAGCCTATATCAGCGGCACGCTGTTTCGGCAGCAATGCAACGACTGGAGAAGATTTTTATTTGATTCGTGGGATATATGTAAGGCGATAGTCTATGGCGTTCCTAGGTATGTTCGGAAAGAAAGATGCACAACAGGCTGAGAAGTTCTCGCCTTACATGATTTCGACGGAGTGGTTCCCGTACAGGCTGTATTCAGGGAAGAAGGGCTCCTCGATACTCTTTATAAGGGTAAGGAACCTGACAAGCGAGCCGCTCTTGACCTCTTTCGCGGTTCAGCTGCCAGGAAAGCTCAGCTTTGACGAGATAGGGCTTTCTAAGATGAAGGAGCTGAAGGTTGGTGAGATAAAGCCTTCCGAGGAGAAGGAGCTGAGGCTTAACGTTTTCAGCTCTATCGACACGGATCCTGGAGAATACACAGTAACAATGATATCAACCGCGCACTACCAAGATTATGACAAAGTCATAAACGCAGTCAGGAAGAGGACTTCGATAAACGTAGTCTAGGACGGAGCCTTTATTTCCTTTTGGCTTTCCGTGTAAGCGCTTACCGCAGAGATGAGTTCTGCGAGCTTCATCCCTTTTTCGCTGAGCTTTATGCTTTTTGATCTGCCATGACGCTCCGATGACGTTATCCCGAGCTTCTCGCATTCCGACAGAAAATTGCTCACATGAACGTATGTTGTTCCAGTTGCCTTTGCTATTCCGCTTATGCTGATGTCCTGGCTGCCCTTAAGGAGCAGTATTATGCCTGCCTGTTTTTCCCTCAGCAGTATGCCATTCCTGTGCATCGTTTTATTATATCAGAAAAAGCTTAAATGCGTATTAGGCACATTTTATTGAGGGGTAGACGACAATACGCCAGCAAACTAAAGGTATTAATTAGTTTCTACAAAAATATCCTTAGAGAACCCAATGGTGTAGATTATGGTGAAGTTTATAATAGCTAAACAGCTGGTAGGGAAGAAAGTTGTGACAAACGACGGATTTGACCTTGGAGTCTTCGTTGACATGGAGGTGAGCGAGGTCACAGGGAAGATAAAGACGATAGTTGTAGAGCCGGACATGGACAGCGCTATAGCAGAGAAGATGGTGGGAGACGACAAATACATAAAGGTACCGTACAATGCCATACTCGCTGTCAACACTTACATAGTGACGGACAGGAAGCAGCTGTGACCTTCCCTTCGTCGCAGAGGGTGATTGTATCATAATATGCGGCGGTGACGAGGCAGGGAGGGGCGCCGTACTGGGCCCGCTTGTTGTATCGATAGTAGGGATTGGAAAAGGTTCAGTGAAGAAGTTTGCTGATATTGGGGTGCGTGACTCTAAGCTCCTTACCCCAAAGAGGAGGGAGGAGCTGTATGATCAGATAAGGGACGTAGCCTCCGCCATAGAGGTTGGCGTAATAAGCGCAGAGGAGATAAACGAGGCTATGGCCAAGGGAATCTCGCTGAACGAGCTTGAAGCATCTCATTTTGCGCAATTGTTCGACAAGGTAAAGCACGATGTGGGAGAGCTTTACCTCGACTCCCCAGACGTGATAGAGGAAAGGTTTGGGATGCGCGTAAACATGTATTCGAAGAAGCCGACCAGGGTCGTGGGCATAAGAGGCAACAGGAAGAGCGGCGTAAGGTACACGAAGGTTGTATCGGAGCACAAAGCAGATGTGAAATATCCAGTAGTGTCAGCCTCGAGCATAATATCAAAGGTCACAAGGGACATGGAGATACGCAAGCTCTGCAAGACATCTGGCATAGATTTCGGATCTGGATACCCATCAGATTTCAAGACGATAGATGCCGTAAGGAAGAACATCGGCAACGCATACGTGGAAAAGAATATAAGGAAGTATTGGAAGACTATAGGCAGGATAAAGCAGACCAAGCTCACGTATTTCTGAACTGCGGGTTTATGCCTGGGTGGGCCTGTGGCGCAACTTGGACAGCGCACGTGGCTTCGGACCACGCGGTTGCGGGTTCAAATTGGGCATGCCTTCGGCATGACCATGAAAATCCCGCCAGGCTCGCTGCTTTACTTTTTCTCCTCTTCCTGTATCCTCGTGGTGCTTATGACCAGAGGCGGTATCAATCCGAGCGATGACGCCACGAGCGTCCCGGTGGCGCTGCACCTGAAGTTAAGGGCGTTTATCACTTCCTCGGCAAGGACTGTTGGAAGCCTCTTCTCGTCGTTCCATTTCTTCACGACTGCGGTGAGCACATCCTTTGAATCCTTGACGTCTACTGTGCCGCGTATCTTTATGCTGCCTATGCTCTTTGCCGAGACCGCATCAGAATCGAAGTAGTCTGCTGAAAAGGTATACGCTATTGAAATATGCTCGCCTTTCGATTCAATCCCTTCAAGATTTATGTTGAGTTTCGGGAATCTCTGCTTTGAAACAGCATCTATCGAATCTATGCTGCCTTCCACTTTCGCTATTGTCAATCCTGTTATCATTTGATCACTCGTTTGCGCTACGCGCACCAGCGCTACAAACCAGACAATTGGCGCGCATGCAACGCATTCGTATATTGTAACAAAAAAGCTTTTAAGCCTTCACCCACTGCCATGTGCATAAATGTTGTAACTATATACCTGGGCTGTGAAAAGCTTTTATTAAGTTGCTGGTAATTGTTATAAGCAGCGTTGGTATCGTGCAAAAAATAGGAATCATTGTAGTGGCAGTGTTCGCCATGGTGCTGGCGACTGGTGTAGCACACGCATCGTACACAGTGCAGAGCGTAAACACGACCGTAACGATAAGCACAAACAACACTGGCCATGTCATACAGATTGTTGAATTCATGGTGAGCAACCAATCGGCGAACCAGTACTCCACGGCAAGAGTTGCGCTCAACCTTACCGTGAGTGCGTGGGAGAGCCTTATTGGCAGCCAGCAGGTGAACTATGACCTTATAAACCCGCATTCTGGGGTAAAAAACCTCAAGCTGCTTCCGGGGCCGCTCGCCGTGAGCGGCAACCACTATGTGGCAGACATAATACTGAATTACTACGTTAACAACGTAACATCATACAAGGAGATAGCGCCTAGGACGTTCTACTATTCGTTCAACCCCAATGTACTCAACTTCCAAAGCAGCCAGAGCGGGGTGAACCTTCCAAGCGATGCAAGATTCAACATAGTGCTTCCAGGAGGCTCGAAAATAATATCTGTATACCCTGTTCCGGACTACCCCTCCGTGATAAACTATACGTCGCATAACACCAGCATGATATCGTGGGATGCGGGAGAGCCGCTCTCAAAGTTCCAGCTAAACTTTGAGGTAAAAGAGAGCCTGTCCGCCGAAGTTATAAACTTCTTCGGGAAAGTGTATTCGGAGCTCGGCCTCCTCACGTACGTAATAGTGGGAGGGCTGATAATAGCGTTCATAGTTTATACTTATTACAAAGTAAGGTAGTCTGATGGCGGACGAAAGGAGGGAAGTTCTTGAACTCGTAGCGAAGGGCGAAAGCCTTGACTCCATATCGTCAAAGACGGGCATACCTGCCAGCAGGCTGCTCGGGCTTGTGGAATCGCTTTCTGGAGCGGGGCTCGTGGACATTTTAAGGGAGGAGAAGACTGTCGCACGCCTTACTGCTGAAGGAGAGGGATATCTGGATGAATTCCCCGAGGAGAAACTGCTGCGTGTGGTCGAGAAGGACGGCCAAGTAGAACTTTCCAAGATAGAAAACAGGATAGGGCTTATATGGGCAAAGAGGAACGGCTGGATTGTGATTGAAGGCGGCCATGCAAAATTGCCTGAAGGCAAACGGGTGCATGGCACCTCTACATATGTGCAGAGGGAGGTGCTAAGAAAGCTGCACGATGCCGAAGGATCCGACGCCTCAGCTGCCATAGAGAGGAACAGGGAAGTGGCTGGCATACTCGTGTCGAGGGGGCTTGTCAAGATAGAGGTTGAGAAATCGGTTTCAGCCATCAGAATAACGGAGAAAGGGAAGGAGGAGCTTGAAGCGAGGGAAGAGACAGGCATTCTGACGCGCGAGATGATCAGGTATGGTGACGCCTCGAAAATGAGGTTCAAGAGATACAGCGTCGACTCTGCGGTTGAGCGTGCAGGAGGCGCAAGGCTGCACCCGATGCACAAGATGATAAGGGCGATACGCGACAGATGGGTGGGCATGGGCTTCAAGGAGACATACGGTCCAATAATAGAATCCTCCTTCTGGAACTTCGACGCTCTTCTTTCGCCACAAGACCATCCTACCAGGGAGATGCAGGATACTTTCTTCCTTTCAAACCCGAAAGAGATTGACATAGAGGACTTGGTGATGCTCGGCAGAGTAAGGAAGATGCACAGAAAGGCGTGGAGGGAGAAGTGGAGTGAAAAGCTTGCTAGGCAAGCGGTGCTGAGGACGCACGCTACGAGCGTTTCTGCCCACAACATAAGCAAGTACGCTGCATTCGATTCTGACTACCCGATAAAGCTGTTCTCGGTAGGAAAGATATTCAGGAATGAGAGCGTCGACTACAAACACCTCGCAGAGCTGCACCAGATAGACGGGATAGTAATAGGCAATTCGCTCACGCTAGCCAACCTTTTCGACATACTGAAGAATTTCTATGCGTCGTTTGACATAGACGTGAAGTTCAAGCCGTCGTACTTCCCGTTCACCGAGCCTTCAGTCGAGATGTATTACTATGACGAAAGGTTCAAGGATAACATAGAGCTCGGAGGAGGGGGCGTAATAAGGGGTGAGATATCCAAGGCGCTTGGCACCAAGAAGACAGTGCTTGCTTGGGGCCTTGGCGTCGAAAGGCTGCTGTTCAACTACATACGCATGGATGGGCTTTCGGACCTGTACTCAAACAACGTAAAATGGCTGAAAGAGGCGAACGAACTGGTGCTATGAGATGACAAAAGTAGAATTCATGCTTTCGGATTTCAGGGCCTTGGGGCTCGCGCAGGAGGAGCTGGAGAGCGCGATACCAGGAATAGGCATGGAGGTAGAGGAACTGAGCGGGAAAAGCATAAAAATAGACGTTACGCCAAACAGGCCAGAGCTGCTTAATTTCGACATGATGGCGAATGCGCTTCTCATGTTCACAGGGAAGCGCAAACCTGACGCCGAAAAATACAAAGCGGAGGATGCACAGTCGCCAAAGGTGGTAGTGGACGAGTCTGTAACAGGGATAAGGCCGTATATATCGTGCATGATAGCGCGTGGCTTAGACCTTTCAGGAAACAGGCTTCGCTATCTTATAGACTTCTCGGAAAAGCTGAGCGAGGGATATGGAAGGCACAGATCCAAGCTCGCCATGGGCATCCACAACCTTGATGCGATAAATGGGAATATTGAATACCTTGCAGGCGATGGTAAGTTCATACCCCTCGGTTCGAGCGAAGCAAGGAGTTTCACGGATATACTGCGCGATAGCCAGAAGGGCGTAGCTTACTCCCACACGGTCTCAAAAGGAAATGGAAAGGTCCCATATTTGAGAGACTCTGAGAAAATCCTTTCCATGATACCGATAATAAATTCTGAAGCGAGCAAGATATCGCACAACACTAAGAACCTTTTCATAGACATGACTGGCACATCCTCAACCGCGGTATCTGACGCGGCAGACATAATGGCGTGCGCGCTCATTGCAGGGGGAGC
>JAMCZI010000027.1 GCA_023485545.1 Candidatus Martarchaeota archaeon | reverse complement strand
ACTTCTCAAGAAACTAGCTGCGATGGCTTCGGAGGAGCTGGGCGAAGGCTGCAGGCTCATAGTCAGGAAGGATGACCTCCCAAAGCTCAAAGGGGTCAAGGGCGCCGAAGCCGGGGAGAACGGCAAATCCGCAGGAGGGCTCGTCGGCGTATCTGCCGACAGCAAGAGGTACATAGACTTCACGCTTGAAACGCTGCTCAACGAAATCAGGGACAGGCTGGAGGTGCGCTTCGTGAAGGAGATAGAGGGATGATCTGGTGGACAGCACGTACATAGGTGCGTTCGGGAGGATAAAGGCGATGAAGTCCCTATTTCTGAAAAGGGAATTCATGGCGCAGCTTCTCGAGCACGACGCTTCAGACTACCTCTCAGCCCTGAGCGGCACAGATTACAGGAAAGAGCTGGACGAACTCTCGCTGCAGTATAAGGATTCTGAACTTGTGGATGCGGTCCTAAGCGCGCATACTAGGCGTCTTGTCGGATATATGGTCAATGCAGCCCCTGCGACTGCAAAGGCTATGGTCAGGGCTTACGTAGGCTCCTGGGACATACGCGCGATAAAGACGGTCGTGTCTGCGAGGCTTCTCGACAAGAAGGTCGGCATCAACGGCGGCTTCATAATCGTCGACGGAAAGCTCTCCGCGGCTGTGATCGGCGCTATTGCCCCGGAGGAGTTCGCGTCGATAGCAGAGCAGAAGGAGATAGACGGAATGGTTGACATGCTTGTAAAGTATGGCTATGGAGGGGTGATGCTGCAGAGCGTCGACGAGGCAAAAAAGAACAGGAACGCCTCGCAGATGTTCATGGCGCTTGACGGCTTCTACTTCTCCAACCTCCTCAGGTCGTTCAGGTTCTACAGGGGCGACGAAGGGCCTATGCTCCAGTTCATACGCGACAGCATAGACGTGAAGAACGTAATGGATGCGGTGAAATCCTCGATATCCGGGTTCGGCGGGCTTTCTGAATACATAATACAGGGAGGGAACATGCCGGGTGAAAGGATAGCAGAAATCGCCTCGAAGAAGATTGAGGACATGAAGGACTCGATGCCGTTCAGAATAGACGCTGCGTTCGACGCATACAGAGAAGACGGGCTGGCGGCTTACTTCGAAAGCGCGCTGAGGCGCGAGCTGTACGGCAAGTATATCGGCATATTCGAGAGGTCCGCGCTCTCGGTGCTGCAGCTCATAGCTTTCATAATGAGAGCGGAGATGGAGGCGGACGAGCTTAGGCTTATATGGTTCGGAAAGCGCTACGGCATCGGCGAGGGCAGGTATAAGAACCTCAGCATGCTGAACAACGTGGTCAAATGAGCGGCAACATAGCTGTTGTGGGCGAAAGGGAGGTCGCGATGGGCTTCAGGCTCATCGGGATAGCCGACACTTTCATAGCAGAGGGAAGGGACGCGGTCAACATGATACTTGGCATGATAGACAAGAAGGAGTACTCGGTTGTGATAGCCTCATGGAAAGTGAGGGAGTCATTTGAAAGCAACGAGCTCAGGAGGACGGAGGTGTCGCTCTCGCCGCTTGTCGTGTTCATACCCCGACCGGACGGAGAGCAGAGCGAGGAGCCGCTGGAAAGGTTTGCAAAAAGAGTTTTGGGAGTTGATATTAACAGCCTTAGAGGTGCTTGAATTGGCAACATCGAATGTTAAGAATGGAATTATTTACAGGATATCAGGGCCGGTAGTTACTGCGAAGGGAGTGCAGCAGCCCAAGATGTACGACGTCGTGCAGGTGGGCGACTCGAAGCTCATAGGGGAGATAATAAAGCTTGAGGGCGACTCAGCGATAATACAGGTGTATGAGGACACGAGCGGCCTTAAGCCAGGCGAGCCGGTTGTTAACACTGGGAGGCAGCTTTCCGTCGAGCTTGCTCCGGGGCTCATAGGCTCCATATTCGACGGAATACAGAGGCCCCTGGACAAGATAAGAGAGGAGAGCGGAGACTTCATAGAGAGGGGGGTGAGCGTCGAGCCCCTTGACAAGAAAAAGAGATGGCATTTCGTTCCGAAGGTCAAGAACGGGAGCGACGTCAAAACAGGCATGATAATAGGCGAGGTTGCGGAGACCAGCCTGATAACGCACAGGGTCATGGTGCCGCCCGGCATCTCTGGGAAGATAAGCGGGCTAAAGGAGGGCGACTACACGATAGTTGACAAAATTGCTTCTGTTTCCGGTGATTCCGGCACATCGGACGTGTCGATGCTACAGAGGTGGCCTGTGAGGATGCCAAGGCCAGTGATCGAGAAGATGCCTCCGACAATGCCGCTTATAACAGGGCAGAGGATCATAGACAGCTTGTTCCCCGTTGCGAAGGGAGGCACTAGCGCTGTGCCAGGTCCGTTCGGATCCGGCAAGACGGTCATACAGCACCAGCTCGCGAAATGGAGCGACAGCGAGGTTGTTGTCTACGTAGGCTGCGGCGAGAGGGGCAACGAGATGACGGAGATACTGACGACCTTCCCAGAGCTGAAGGATCCGAAGACAGGAAAGCCGATCATGGACAGGACCATACTGATAGCCAACACCTCGAACATGCCGGTCGCAGCAAGGGAAGCAAGCATATACACAGGCATAACCATAGCGGAGTACTACAGGGACATGGGTTACGCGGTTGCACTGATGGCGGACAGCACTTCCAGGTGGGCTGAAGCCCTTAGGGAGATATCTGGAAGACTGGAGGAGATGCCCGGCGAGGAAGGTTATCCGGCGTACCTTGGCAGGAAGGTTTCAGAATTCTATGAGAGGTCAGGGATGGTAAGGGTCTTGTCCGGGGAGATAGGCTCAGTAACTGCGATAGGGGCAGTATCGCCGCCTGGAGGAGACACATCCGAACCTGTGTCGCAGAACACGCTGCGCGTGACAAGAGTATTCTGGGCGCTTGACGCTTCGCTTGCGAACAGGAGGCATTTTCCCTCGATAAACTGGCTGAACAGCTACTCCCTTTACTACGGCGACCTGAAGG
Source organism: Candidatus Martarchaeota archaeon (assembly GCA_023485545.1). GTDB lineage: Archaea > Micrarchaeota > Micrarchaeia > Micrarchaeales > Micrarchaeaceae > JAJZYW01. Next base: position 15,192 of record JAMCZI010000027.1, on the reverse strand, counting down.
GGTGGTACGCCGAAAACGCAGGCAGCGAATGGGACAGCCTGCACTCCAGGGTTATGTCTATACTCCAGAAGGAGGCTGAGATAAACGAGGTGGTGCAGCTTGTCGGTTATGATGCGCTGCCTGAAAAGGAGAAGGAGGTTCTCGACATAGCCAAGTCTGTGAGAGAGGACTTCCTCCAGCAGAGTGCATTCGACGACGTAGACACGTACACCTCGCTTCACAAGCAGATGCTCATGCTCAAGGCGATAATTGCCATGGACGAGGCGGAATCGCGAGCAGTGTCCAGGGGAGTGCTGGTCGAGCAGATGAATGGGATATCTGCAAAGCAGAAGGTTGCGAGGATGAAGCTCGCGAAGGAGGACAGCATAGACGCTTACTACGACGACGTCGTCGCTGCAGTGAAAGAGATAGACCAGATAATGGCGAGCAAGGAAAAGGTGATGCAATGAGTTCGGTAAACTACAGGAGCGTGAAACAGATAACAAGCGTGCTGCTTTTCGTTGACGGGGTAAAAGATGCTTCTTACAACGAATTGGCCGAGATATCCATGCCGGATGGCAGGAAGGTGAGGGGGCAGGTCCTTGACACCCGCGACGGCCTTGCGATAGTGCAGTCATTCGGCGACACTACCGGGATGGACCTGGGCAATACAGGCGTAAGGTTCACCGGCTCAACCGTCAAGATACCAGTAAGCACGGAGATGCTTGGAAGGGTATTCAACGGTGCCGGAAGCCCAAGGGACAACGGCGGCAATATAAGGGCTGATAAGCTTGTCGACATAAACGGCAGCGCAATAAACCCGTATTCCAGGGAGGAGCCCTCGGAGTTCATACAGACCGGCATATCAACAATAGACGGAATGAACACTCTCGTTAGGGGGCAGAAGCTGCCGATATTTTCAGGCTCTGGAATGCCGCACAACAAGCTCGCCGCGCAGATAGCGAGGCAGGCAAAGCTGCTCAACTCTGAGGAGAAGTTTGCGGTGGTGTTCGGTGGCATAGGTATAAACAGCGAAGAAGCAAACTTCTTCATGAAGGAGTTCGAGTCGACAGGCGCTATAGACAGGACTGCGATGTTTCTTAACCTGGCCTCAGAGCCCTCTATGGAAAGGATAATACTGCCAAGGCTTGCGCTCACGACCGCAGAGTATCTGGCATACGAGAAGAACATGCACGTGCTAGTCATACTTACAGACATGACAAACTACTGCGAAGCGCTCAGGGAAGTCTCAGCAGCAAGGGAGGAAGTTCCAGGTAGAAGGGGATACCCCGGCTACATGTATACGGACCTGTCCTCCATATATGAGAGGGCAGGAAAGATACGCGGAAGAGACGGCTCGATAACGCAAATACCTATATTGACAATGCCTGGCGACGACATAACCCACCCGATACCTGACCTTACCGGATACATAACGGAGGGACAGATAGTCATGGGAAGGGACCTGCAGCGCAACGGCATATACCCAAATGTTGACGTGCTGCTCTCACTGTCGAGGCTTATGAACCAGGGGATAGGCAAGGGCAAGACGAGGGAGGACCACAGGGGCACTGCGGATCAGCTCTACGCGGCTTATGCAAGGGGCAAGGAGCTGAGGAGCCTGACAGAGATAGTTGGTGAGGAGGCACTTAGCGTGAACGACAGGAAGTTCCTTGGCTTCGCCGACGGGTTTGAGAACGAGTTCGTAAACCAGGGTTATAACGAGGACAGAAGCATAGAGCAGACGCTTGAGCTCGGATGGAAGCTCTTCTCGCAGCTGGACATAAACGAGATGAAGAGGCTTAAGGACGAGTACATAAAGAAGTACGGGAAGTGGAAGTGATGGCCGCAAGCGACACCAAGACGACGAGGCTGGAACTCATAAGGACAAAGGCCAGGGTCCGCGTAGCAGCCAAGGGGCTCTCGCTCCTCAAGATGAAGAGGGGCAGCCTCGTCATGGAGTTCTTCGAGATGGCGAAGCAGATACGCAGCATGAGAGAGAACATGAGGGAGAGCGTTGCAAGGGCGATGGAGAGCATAAGGATTGCAGAGGCGCAGGCTGGCACAATAGAAGTAGAAAGGATAGCCGCGGAGCAGGGCAGCGCAAGCGCCACAGTGAACGCGAGGAACGTGATGGGCGTGGTTATACCGAACGTGGAGCTCTCGCTTCGCGACTACGGGGCAGGATACAGCGTGGTGTCTGTGCCGACATCGATAACGGATGCGAAGAGCAGCTTTGCCACCCTGTCAAGGCTCATCGTGGAGGTCGTCGAGAAGGAGGCGTCGCTCAGGAAGCTGCTCAACGAGATAGAGAAGCTGAACAGGAGGGCGAACGCCATCGAGAACGTCGTTATACCTGCGATGAAAAGCAGAATCGTATACATAAAGCAGAGGCTTGAGGACCTTGAAAGGGACCAGACAGTGTCGCTGAAGTTCATAAAGAGGAGGATGGGAAATGGATGAGGCGAAAAGATTCAAAAGGATACGGAAAAGGGCCGCGCTGATAAATGGGGTTGCAGCGCTAGCAGCAATAATACTTATATTCGCAGTATACTACCGCGTGTTGTGATTTTTATGGAGCATGGAATAGAGACGTTGAAGAGGATAAAGGAGAGCGAGGAGAAGTCAGACATGCTTATGGAGAAGGCGAAGTCTGAAGCAGAGTCAATAAAGGAGGAAGCGGAGAGGAGGGTAGTTTTCGCGCAGGAGGAATCTGAGAAGAAAGCTGATGCAGAGAAGGAGGCGATCATGAGGGATGCAGAGCACAAAGCTGCAGAATACGACCTCAAAGTGGTGAAGGACGCGAAGACAAAGGCTTCAAAGCTGAAGAATCTCGAGAAGGAGGACGTGCTCGGCATATTCGCTGAAGAGATAGCAAAGAAATTTGATTTGGATGTTTGAATGTTTCTGCCTTCAAGGATGAGCAAGATAAGGATTGTCGCACTTAGGGACGACTACGACGGCGTAATGACTGCGCTGCACGACAGCGGCCTTATGCAGATAGATCCTATAAGCGAGGCGGCGCGGGGATCGCTCAAGGGCGAGGGCGGGATAGAATACAAGTGGCTATACGAATACGCGCAGCGCTTCAGGGCGCTAGACGACAGCCTTATTCCGGTCGAGAGCAATGAAAAGATACTGTTCAACAGCATGGGCGAGCTTGTCGAAAGAGCGAGCAGCATAATAATAGACGAGAGGGTTGCGGCGATAGTGTCAGAAAAGGGAACGCTGTCATCCGCGCTGGGAGGAATAAGGGCAAGGCTGTCGGTCCTTGAAAAGCTTGAGGGCTTCAGGGAAGACGTATCGATACTTAACGGAAAGAGCATAGTCTCGTTCATCATTTCAGGGCCGGCATCAGACGAGATGGTAGAATGGTCCTCGAAAAATGACAACTGCGCAGTGATAAGGCTCGAGAAGTCCGTCCTTGTCGGGGTCCTCAGAAGCGAGGAGAAGGATTTCGCGAAGCAGGCGCAGGCACTTGGAGTGCAGATAGAGGCAGTGCCGGAGATGAACGGCAAGCAGAAGAAGCTGGTAAAGGAGCTTTCCGACGATGCGAGATCGATGGAGGAGAAATTGGCCTCGCTTGACGAGGAGCTGCTCAGCATATCAAAGAGCTTCTACCCGATTGTCAACGCAATAAGGGAGCAGCTCGACATAGAGATGGAGAAGCTTGAGGCGACGACTAAGCTCGGAGTGACCAGGTCTGTGGTGGTGATAGAGGGCTGGACCGAGCACGCCGATGTTGGAAGGGTGAGGAAAGTCATTGCCCAGGCAGCAGGAAAGAGGTTCGAGATGGAGACGCTGAAGGTCAAGGACGTGCCGCCGACGAAGCTCAAGAACCCGACGAAGCTCAAGCTTTTCGAATCCTTCATACGATTCTATTCTCTGCCGAAGAGCAACGAGGTTGATCCTACCATAATGTTCGCTTTCATATTCCCCATATTCTTCGGCCTTATGGTTGGCGACTTCGGGTACGGGCTGTTCATGCTCGTCGGGGCGCTTCTGCTGATAAGGCATATACGCAAGAAGAAGCCAGGTGCAGCCAAATCGCAGAGCAAGGTATCAAAGTTCGTCCATACGATAGTAGGGGACGAGGGGCTGGTCCTGCTCGCCAAGTCAATAATACCTGGGGCAATAATAGCGATGGTGCTCGGAATAGTGTTCAATGAGTATTTCGGTTTCCAGCTGCCGTATACGGCCCTGTTCAACGTCGAGACCGGCCTGCCAAAGCTGCTTGACCTTGCAGGGTGGATAGGCGTCGCAATGGTGTCGTTCGGCTTCCTCCTAGGGTTTGCCAACTACCTTTTCATAAGGCAGAAGAAGAAGGCGTTCGGCAGGCTGGGATGGCTCGCAGCGGCGATAGGATTCGTGATATTCGGATTGAACATACTGCACAAGGCGCCTCTGGGCCTTTCAAACCCTGTAGCGATTGCATCTTATGTGCTGCTTGTTGCAGGAGTCGTAACGATAGTCGCCACAGAGGGTTTTGAATCGATGATGGAGCTTCCGTCGCTGATAAGCCACATACTTTCCTACACCAGAATAGTGGGAATACTGCTTGCATCAGTGATACTTGCCGAGGTGATAGACTTCATATTCATAGGGGGATGGCACCACTCCATACTTCTCGGGCTTGTAGGCACGCTGATACTGATAGTAGGGCAGCTGTTCAACATAACGATAGCGATGTTCGAGCCGGGCATACAAGGCGCGAGGCTTATATACGTGGAGTTCTTCTCAAAGTTCTTCAGCGGCAACGGGGTGCCGTTCGTGCCTTTCGTAAGCAAGAGGAGGAGGACTCTAAGCAGGTTCAGCCTTGAGCCTGAAAAGTGAGCCGAAGGAGCAACTGCCGCTGATGCTTGGAAGCAGGATAATCGCAGGACAGCAAATTTCCAGTTGATTTGGCAACTTATTTTGCAGCTCGCACTAGCATTAGCTTGATAAATAGGAAAAGAAAAAAAAGGAAAGAGCAAGCGTGATTTTCAGCGAAGCCCTATCTCTATCTGTACGTTGTCTGGCACGGGTATCCTCATGACCTGGCGCAGCACCTGCTCGTTGCCGTCTATCTCTATGAGCCTCTTGTGGTACCTTATCTCCCACTTCTCGTAGGTGTGGCTTCCGTCGCCGCAAGGAGTCTTGCGCATTGCGAACTTAAGCTTCCTTGTCGGAAGGGGCATTGGCCCGCTGCATGCAACGTTTATCGAGGCTGCTATAGCCTTTATCTGCTGGCCTATCGTATCAATGCTCTTAGAGTTTGTGCTTACGAGTTTTATGCTGGCCTTGCTCATGATTCATGCACCCTTTACTGCTTCTTCGGCACGACGTCCAGGACCACTCCTGCACCTATCGTCTGGCCCATATCCCTTATCGCGAATCTGCCGAGCTGCTTGAAGTCGCTGTACTTCTCTATGACTATCGGCTTGGTCGGCTTCACCCTTATGAGTGCGGAATCACCAGTCTTTATGGTCTCAGGATTCTTCTCGACGACCTGACCTGTCTTCGGATCCTTCTTCTCAAGTATCTCGACGAACTGGCAGGCTATCTGCGCGGTGTGTATGTGGAACACCGGAGTGTAGCCCTTAGCAATGACGTTCGGGTGGTTCAGCACTATTATCTGAGCAGTGAACTCCTCTGCGACTGTAGGCGGGTTGCTTGCGGGGCCTACGACGTCGCCCCTCTTTATGTCCTTCTTTTCTACACCCTTTATGTTGAATCCTACGTTGTCTCCGGGCTCGGCCTTCGGCATCTGCTGCTTGTGCATCTCGATGCTCTTTACTTCAGCCTTCTTTCCGCTCGGCATTATGACTATCTGGTCGCCAGGCTTCATGACGCCTGTCTCCACTCTTCCTACTGGGACTGTTCCGAATCCGGATATCGTGTAGACGTCCTGTATCGGAAGCCTGAGAGGCTTGTCTGTAGGCTTTGCCGGCACCTCGAGCATGTCGAGCGCCTCAAGGAGAGTTGGGCCGTTGTACCACGGCATCTTCTCTGGCTTGCTTGCCACGTTAGAGCCCTCCATTGCGGAGTAAGGTATGAACTTTATCGCGTCCACCTTGAAGCCAAGGCTCTTCAGAAGGTCTGATACAGACTTCTTTGCGGCCTCGTACTTCTCCTGGCTGAACTGCGCAGCGTCCATCTTGTTTATTCCTACGATGAGCTGCTGCACGCCAAGAACGCTTGCGAGTATCGCGTGCTCCCTGGTCTGTGCCATGACTCCGTCGACTGCGCTGACGACCAGCACTGCGGCGTCTGCCTGGCTGGTTCCGGTTATCATGTTCTTCACGAAGTCCCTGTGGCCAGGCGCGTCTATTATGGTAAAGTAGTACTTTGCAGTCTCGAACTGCCTGTGGGCTATGTCTATGGTTATGCCCCTCTCACGCTCCTCCTTCAGGCTGTCCATGACGAATGCGAATTCGAATGATGGCCTGTTGAGCTGCTGCGTTATCTCCTTATACCTCTGCATATCCCTGTCCGAGATCGCCTTGGTCTCGTAAAGCAGCCTTCCTACCGTCGTTGACTTTCCATGGTCTACGTGTCCTATGAAAATCAAATTCATGTGTGGTTTTTCCGACATTTTTTCACCTTGTTGAGCAAAAATTCCGCTAATGAGCGCATACAAGCACAACTAGCGTTTGTTGTTTTGAAGAGAAAGAATATATACCTTGCACCTTCAAATCCAAGTAAGTTGATGTAGTAGCATATATTTATATTTTGCGGTATAGCTGCCTTGCCGCACCGGCTTTTTCATCAGTGCCTGTAGCCCCAGAATATGCCGATCGTGTTTGCAAGGTTGGAGAAGAGCACCACCAAGAATATGGTGTCGACGAATCCTGGTATGACTATTCCAAGGGTCAGTGGCACAGCCGCTATGACTGTAGGTGCTAGCCCTCTTGATATGTTGAACGATATGAAAGACTTCTCCCTCCTTGCCAGCTTTCCATCCTTCGATATGTAGTCACCGAGTATCGGCATGAAGGCGACTCTCGCCAGTGCGAATATCGCCACGAAACCAAAGGATATCACGAGCATGACTGGCGTGACCTGGCTGACGCTGAAAAGAAGCCCGAGATAAACGAAGAAGAAGGTACTGACGAAGAACACTATCTCCTTCTGGTAGCTCTTTATGTGCTCGGCCTCGTCGCCAAGAGCGAAATGCCTCTGCAGGAATGTCGGCGTGTGCACCGACACCGGCTTCTTGCTCCTCGCGCCAAGGTTGGATATCAGCAGCCCGAATATGAACACGGTTATAGCGCCGTTGAACCCTATCTGCTGCGACCCGCCATACGTGGCGAGTACCATTGCGATTGTGAGCATCCAGGTGTAGCTCTTGCTCTGCTCCTCGAACCTGTTGAGTATGTAGAGCCAGAAGAGGGCGAATATCACGGCGAGTATGGCGGAGCCGAACAGGTTGCTTACGATTATGGAAGCTATCCCGCCGATTGTTATGTTGCCTGCAACAACTATCTGTAGCAGCACCAGAGGCACCAGCAGCGTAAGGATGTCCGAAGCTATCGCCTCGAACCTCAGCGTCGTCTTGAGCTCTTCCGATATGCCAACCAAGCTGGTCAGCATTGGCACTATTACTGTGCTCGGCCCTGCAATCGCGAAGCCGAATATGAAGGCTATGAGGGGCTGGAAGTGCAGGACGAAGAGCCCTATAAGCGACGATATTACCCCTACCAAGAATGTGAGGCCGAACGTGTACTTTGAGGCGTTCTTGAGAACCTTGCGAAGCTCCGCGTAGTTCATGTTCAGCCCAACATCGAAAAGTATGAACGAGACTGCCACCCCAGTTATCAGGGAGCTCAGGCTGCTAACCAGGCTGCCGCTACCGGTACCGATGATATGGAGCACAGGGCCTATCAGCACGCCGATCAGCATCAGCGGCATTATGTTAGCTATCTTGAGCTTGCTGAATAGGGCGTTGAGTATGAACCCTATGAAAACTATGCTGGCGAAGAACAGGAAGGCCAGGTTTCCGTTTATCATAAATCGCACCTTTCAGAGCAGGCGTTGCCCAGCCCCATCAATATTGCTATCATAATGGTTAAATGTCTTTTTGGAGAGCGATGCGTTTATCTGCGATACTATGTCATGCATCTTCCCCTCCCTGCTCCTTGATACGAGGAGATAGCGTTCGTCCTTTGTGCCACGCGCAACCATTATCACCACGTTTCCCAGGTTCATCCTGCCCGCGCGGCCCATCCTCTGTATTGTGCGTATCTCGCTCGGCACCGGCTCATAGAACACCACCGCATCCACTCCAGGTATGTCGAGCCCTTCCTCCGCTATGGATGTCGCGACCAGCACCTTGAACTTTCCAGCCCTAAAATCCGCTATCGCCCTTTGCTGGTCTGCAATCGTCACGCCTTCTTTCTTGCCCACGAACTGCCTCGCGCTTATTCCTGAAGAGTTGAGCATCTCGGCGAGCTTCTGAGTGGTAGACCTGTACTGCGCGAAGACTATCACGCTTGAATTTGGGAACCTTTCGCGTATTACCTCTATTGTCCTGCGCATCTTTGGATGCTCCTCGCCTGAAGCAATGGCAGCCCTGGCTGCCTCTACCGCGAGCTTTACTGATTGGTTTGATAGTATGCTCTGCACCACCCTGCTCTTCTTCTCGCGCATCTCAAGCGAATTCATGTACGATATGAATGGGTATAGCCCCTCCACATTCGCCATGTCGTAGGCGTGCAGCAGATCAAGTATGTAGACGTAGTGCTGCAGCGCCGCAAACTTGTAGTTCTCGGCTTTCAGGCTTGAAATTATCCTGCCTATCTCTATGAGCTTGCCCTTCGGAAGAGTCTCGAAGTTCTTGAACGGGCAGAGGCCCATGCCGTTGAGCTTCGCAAGATGCTCGCTTATTACCGGGCCAAGGAGGGACGCTATCCTTGATACCACAGGGCCTCTGTCGACGTAGACAATCTCGTTGTTTTTGCCGAGCACGTACTTCGCAACATCCGGATCGAAGCGCGACCTTATCTCTATCGACTCTATGCCCAGTATTGCAACTAGCGTTTCTATGTTCCTTTTCTTGCTTCCGGGAGAGGCGGTCATTCCCATTATCTGCACGCCGTGCTCCTTGCACTCGTCAGCCACGAACGTATATGCGTACTTGCCCATCGCCCTGTGGCACTCGTCAAATACGCACAGACCGAAGTCCCACATTGAGAGCCTGCCTGCCTTGATGTCGTTTGCTATCGTCTGAGGGGTAGCGACTATGACGTGCGCATCATCCTCCTCGCGCATGCGCTCCTTGGCCGCAACTCTCCCCGTAAGAAGGCGTATCCATCCGCTCTCAACCTTAAGCATTTTGGACAGCGTATCGTAGTGCTGTTCGCTGAGCGGCTTCGTCGGCGCAAGTATGAGAGCCTTCTTGTGGCTGTAAAGGCACTTTGCTATCGCAAACACCGAGATAAGGGTCTTGCCCAATCCTGTCGGCAGCACTACCAGGGTATTCTTGCCGGAGAACACGCTTCTCGCTATGTTTATCTGGTACTCCCTTGGCTCTACGCCTTCGAGGTTCACCAGTGAATCGTATGGGCTGAGCGCTTCCCATTTCGTGGCTGCCAAGACCAATCACCTGTAGCTTCTTCTTTGATAAATTTATTATAAATGCGCAATCTGGAGCAGCAAGGAGATTTTTATAGTTTTCCAGTTGATAGTATCAATTGCGCCGCTGTAGCTTAGTGGGAGAGCGTCCGGCTGAAGTTCTGCTTGTCGACTGCAGATCAAAAACCGGTAGATCGCAGGTTCAAATCCTGCCAGCGGCATTCTCAATTCTAAGCGTTAGGGCTCGAATCCCTTTCCCCTCGAACTAAGCCGCAATCCGTGATGCTTGGCCTTGAAAAGGGAAAGTGCTGTGCGCATTTTTGGTATAAAGCTACAAAAAATGCAGCTCTCCGCTTTTAAAGCGCATAATGACACCTAACATTGAAATTGGAGGTGTGCGCATGGATGTGGCAGAAGTTGATTACAAGCCCCGTACAGAGTTTTTGAAAAACGAGATAGCAAAGGCAAACTTCAATAATCCAAAGGACAGGAAAAGGATAATGGAGCTATGCAAGGTAGAGGACCTAGCGTACAGGTACCAAGTAAAAAGGGAGCCGAAGAGGTTCTATGGCTCTTATTCGTTCCTGTACGGAGAGCAGTTTGGCTCTTATAGGGAGGAATATTTTAAAATGCTGAAGGAGCTCAGCTACCGTGATTACATATATGTTCTGACAATGGAGGTATCAGATCCGGAGACGTTTGGCGGATGGAGGAACGGGAAACAGATTCCGCTGCCCAAAGGGATCAGCAAGGAGGACAAAGCGGAGGTACTTGAGATGGCGGATCACATGAGTAAAAGGATGGCAGAAAGGGAAGCTGAAGAGCAAAGAATTCAGAAACAAGAGGAAAAGGAGAAGGCCTTCAAATTTAAGAAGTGGTGGGTCAAGAATAGCAAGTGATGTGCTGCAAAACTGCAATGATTGCAACGCTTTGCTCACATTATTAAATTTTTCCAACGCTTCTTAATCGATTCGATGGAGAAGTACGACGTCGTTGTAGTTGGCAGCGGTTCTGCTGGAATCGGCGCTGCTTTTTCCGCGGCAAAGCTCGGCCTCAAGACCGCCATACTTGAACGGGGAAACTTCTTAGGGGGAAGAATAACGGGAGGCTACAATCTTCTCATAGACGGGCTTTATACCGAGGACGGGGCGACGAAACTCGTCGGCGGAATCGTCGACGAGATCATAGGAAGGATGCAGAAGGAGAATGGCGCGAGAACTAACGAGGACAAGAGCGTTTCGCTAAGGCAGGAAGTTGTAAGGCTTGTCCTCGGCACGATGGCAGCAGAGCTTAAGATAGATGTTTACCTTGGATCGCTTGTTGACGGAGTAGAAACAGAAGGCACCGAAGTCGGCTCGGTCTATTTTTCTGGAAAGAACGGGTGGACCCAGGTGGGCTCAAAGATATTCATAGACGCAAGCGGCGACGCGGATATGGAGTCGCTGATAGGGCTTGGAACCCTTGCGAGCGAGGAGGAGAAGCACCATTATGCAAGGCTCCCATTCAGGATTGCAGGAGTTGACGAGGCAAAGCTCGCGGATTTCGCGTCTAAGTATCCAGACAAGCTCTCGATAACTAAGGGCAAGGACGGCAGGATCGAGACAGTGCAGATGCATGAGCAGCTGGCTCTCGCTGCACAGCAGAACTGCAAATTCCAGCTGCCAGTTGGAGACAGGAGGATGCTGTACGCAACGCCAGTGCAGGGCGAGTTCGTATGCACCGCGCCGAGGATAGCGATTCAGAACTTCGCAAGCGGCTATGAAAAGTATTACGCCTCTGAGATAACGACCAGGGAGGCCTTCGCGTTCCACTGGTTCCTCAAGTCTTCAGTGCCCGGATTCGCAAACTCGAGGATAGAGGATACTGCGCACGAGCTGCTACTCAGCAACACCAGGAGCGCTACATGCGAATACATGATAACGGAGGCTGACTTTTCCGCCTCAAAGAAGTTTTACGACGGAGTAGCGAGGTGCGGCACGCCAATGGAGCTGCACGACGAGAAGCAGGGTGCCACGTACAAGTATCCTGAAGCGGGAAAGGGATCGTGGTTCCAGGTCCCCTATGGAGCTATGGAGGTAAAGAACATAGACAACCTGCTCGTTGCAGGAAGATGCATATGCGCCGAAGCAGGACCGCAGAGCAGCATAAGGAATTCCGCAACATCGTTCGCGACAGGGCAGGCTGCAGCCACAGCGGCATACCTCTCATTCAAGTTCAAGACAAAGCTGAAGAAGCTTGACCCGAAGCTCCTGCAGGGAACGCTGAAGGAGCAGGGCTGCATAATATGATTGCAGGAAGCCGCGCTATCTGCTTAGTATCCTGGTTCCATGCATATCAAGCCCTGCCCTAAATGCGAAGTCCGATACCTTTAGCATTGAGCCTTGTAGTGCGCCCAGCATGCGCTCCTTCGCTATGAAGAGCACGAATCCCTGTGAGCCTCCTCCGAGCAGCCTCCCGGCTGCAGCGCCATTTGACATGCCGTGCTTTATCATCAAATCCACAGAAGCGTTGGACACCGAGGAGCCAAGGCCTTTCTTGATTTTCCATCCGTTGTTCACTGCTGCACAAAAAGCGTCTGCATCCTCATGAATGACTGCTTCGCGTAGGCTGAGCGCAACATCCTTCAATGACATAAGGCTGCCTATTGTCCTTTTGTCGCCTTTTGCCGCAGCGGAGGCTTGCTCTCCCAGTATTGCGCCGCTGTATCTCGATCTTCCGGTATATACGAGCAGCACCCTTGACATGAGATTTTCTATGAAGCTTGAGTGCTTTACGAACCTTTTTACCTTTACACGGTCGCCCTCGAATGACATGAACTTGAACCCGCCGTGGGCTATCGCATACGGATCCTGCAGTCCGAGAAGGACGCCGAGCCCCTTCCTCTCCGAGTCGTATGCCATCTTAGCGATTGCTTCCGGATCCAATTTCGATCCGGAGCGTTTCAGCAGCATCGCGGAGATTGCTGTCATCATGGCGCTTGATGATGCAAGCCCTGACCCTGGAGGAACATCACCGTTTATCCGGACCCTGCCTCTGGCGATCCCATGCCTCTCAAGCAGTGACATTATGCCCTCCATGCCTGAGCCCTTTCTCACCGATCCCATCAGGCTTCTTACATAGTCGCGCGAAGAGAGCTCAAGCGGCATGCTGTCCGGAAAATAAGATGCGGTTACCCCGAGATCGATTGTCGTGTTGAGAACCGCACCGCCGTACCTTTCTGGAAATGGAGGTATGTCTGTGCCTCCTCCGCCGAAGCTCACCCTCAGCGGGCTGTATGATACGATGCTTTCTTTGATGCGCATGCTTTCACTGCCGCGCAGCAGCGCACGGCTCACTTCTTGGGTATGCCCTTCATCATCTCGGTGAAAGACTCCTCAAGTGTCTCTATTGCGGACTGCAGAGCGTCGGCAGGCTTCTTCTTGGAAGTCTTTATCACAAGCGTAGGCTTGCCTGTCTGCGGATGGTCGCGGCTCACCCCTGCAAATGAGACGTCGGACTCGGTCAGCAGCTGTGAAGCGAGCATCTCCGCTATCGTTGAATCTGTACCCTCGAACTCAAGGATTAGCTCCTTGCCCTCGTTTTTCAGCACGTTTGTCTTCATTGAACCATCTCCTCCTTTCTACCAGTTATGAATGTCATCACATCCTTGAGGTTGTTGTACATTGCGCTCACCTTTCTCCTTTCGGCGTGCCTGCAGTTTGCGCAGTAGAGCACTCCGGGATTGTCTCCAGGAACAAGAGGCGTGTTGCAGAACTCGCACTTTGCGTGTATGACTCCGCACTCCCTGTCCCTGAGGCCGAGCAGGTAAGTGTCGCCATCTGCGCTCAGTATAGTGGCGAGCACTATATCGCCAACCTTGTACTGCGGCGCCTCAGGCATCCCGCGGTCCCTCCTGTCGCGCATGTGTGGCGGACCCCTTCCCCTGCTGTCATCCTTTATGATTATCTTTCCACTCTTCAGTGCTACGTAAACCTTGCCGTTCATCTCGAGCTGGTCTATCTTTACGAACATTACGCTCTTGACGTCGTCGGTTATCTCTCCTACAACGTACATGCCGCGCTCGAACCCGACCACCTCGTGCTTCGAGTCTATCCCTATCTTGCCGTCGAACGTCTTGGGCCTTCCTATTGCGGCCGCGTATATCTCGCCGTTCTCAGCGTAAGTGTTCGAGTATGGCAGCCCTTCCTCCTCCATGGCGATCCTGTCGCCGGGAAACACAAGCCCGGCTCGATTGTTCTCTTCCAAAATAACACCCAATTAGAAACCAGTTTAATTATAAACATTAGATATTATAACCTTATGCAATCGGTGCGGCAATGGATAGGCTTGCATTCAACGGCGTAGAGATGCCAATAAGGATACTCGAGACAGCAAACCGCAACGCGTACGCGAGGATACGCGACATGGAGGTCATAATAAGCGTGCCGAAAAGGATCAGGGGGGCCAGGCGCGACGACATAGTTTCTAAGCTTTCGGAGAGCCTGAAGCGCTCGCTTGAGCGCAACCCTGGAAAGATGCTCGGCTTCAGCAGGGAGAGGTTCAGGGACGGACAGGAGCTCTCAGTGCCGGGGCTCAGCCTCAGGCTTTCGATATCGCAATCAGGAAGACGGTTCGGCTCCTCGGTTAAGGGAGACATGCTCGCAATACGCATTCCAGATGATGAGCAGGCAGAGAGCGCAAGGGCTTCCTCATACATCCGCAAGGCTGTTTCTAGGGCCTTCCTTCCCGCTGTGTCTGCCTATGTTGAAAGGCTGAACGAGGAGAGCTTCAAGTCGAAGCTTGGCAGAATTCGCATAGGCAGGGGCATGACAACCCTGGGCTCGTGCGACATGAGGAACAACATAACGCTCAACTCCAGGCTGTTCATGATGGGGCCCTATGCATTAGAGTACGTTGCGGTGCACGAGCTTGCCCATACAAAATTCCACAATCACTCTAAAAGGTTTTGGAATGAGGTGGAGCGTGCGCTCCCAGACTACAGGGAGAGAAGGAGATGGATCTTCAGGGAAGGGTGGAAGCTCGAGGCGTGAATCGCAGCCGCCTGGCGCTCTCCGAATCTTGGGATAGTCTCAATCGTTGTGCATGCAATTTTAGTAAGTACTACCAATCCCAAATTTAGGGTAGCTTGCAGATTTTTTTATTTTTATCAGTTTAATATAACAATATAGTTATATTGGAATGATAAATTGTCAAAAAAGAGAATTCATTATATTCTGTACGCGATATTGCGATAGACGCAGGAAAGGCCGTAATAACTACTGCAAAAATAGCCAACATATTGGGAAAGGCATGAACCTTGAGGAGGTTGCCTCGGAAAAGGTGTGGGCTATAGAAAGCAGGGAAAAAGCCCGTGACGTATAGGACCTGTACTATCTTGTAAAAGAAAAGAGTGTCAAATTTGATAGGGATGCAGTTAATGCAAAGTTAGGCCATATCAACCGGAGCTATTCAAAGGGAGCGTTCAAGCGCTCATTAAAATCTAAAAATGTGATTTTCGATAAGGAACTTGAAAACCTTGTTTTTGGGCCTTTGCCAAAATTTGGAGAGGTTAAAAAGACAATAGAAGAATGGGCCATTGAGTAAACAACACATTAGCCAACTAACCCAAGGCAGCATTGCACAAAAGGGCGTATCCTGAAATTCATAGGAAAGCGCAGAAAC